>DATJOH010000596.1:0-2605 GCA_035507235.1 Acetobacteraceae bacterium | reverse complement strand
GCCGGCGGGCCAGCCGGGGTTGGCGCCGGTGATCTGCGCGGCGGGATAGTAGAGCAAGCTGTAGAGCCCGGCATCGAGTTCGAAGCCTGTCGTCCAGAAATCCTGCCCGTTCAAGATCAGCGGCGGCTGCGCGGCGCCGCTGGTGACCTCGCCCACGATCTGGCCCATATCGTTGATCGCGAGCGGCAGCGTGGAGCCGGCGCCGGGAAACTGGATGGGATCGAAGGTGCTGTACGTCTGCGCGGCGGCGGGCACTGCGGCAAGGGCGGCCGCGGCGGCGGCCATGGGGGCGAGGATTTTTGCCAGCGACATCGGGGCGGGCTCCATTGTTGGTTCCGCCAACTTTTGTAGGGGAAACGAAGCCAGGCATCTTTGACTTGAGTCAAATATAGACGGTGTAATATCGGTATTTTTTCTTAATATTTATTTACGATGTTCGGAAATCATTAATGCTAACGGCGCACGTACTTCGTTTTACTTGTGCCTTCTCGCAATAACGGACGCGGGGCGGTCTTCCGCGTCATTCCGGCGCAAGCCGGAACCCGGTCCTGGCATCGCGCTGACGGGGGAAAAGTCAGTCGCCGGAATCGCTGTTCCACAGCGGGATGATGTGCGCTTCCGGCAGCGGCGGCAGCGGGCGTGGCGGATTGGCGCGGGGAAAGCGCCAGGAAGCGGCGCCGCGGCGCGTGACCAGCGAAGGCTGGTGCAGCAGGCGCTGCAGCGAACGCCGCCGCCCGGAGACACGCCGCAACGCGCCCCCACGCCGCGCCAGGCCGACGATCGGGCGCGGGATCGGCGCGGCCGGCGGGTTCGCCGGGGCGTCGCCGAAAATGCGGGCCCGGTCAGCCGGCTCCGCGCCGAGCACGGCGAGCGCGCCGAGCGAGACGCAAAGTTCCACCGCGATGAGAACGCTGAGCAACATGGCGCGGATTTCCTCTGGCGAGCGGAAGGCGGCGTGGCGCGCCTTCAGCCCAGCATCTGCACACCGATGACGGCGCCGAGAATGAACGCAAGGCCGGCGGTGGAGAAGCCGATCGTCTGCAAGTGCAGCGAGCGGCGCTCGAACCTCTGTTCGGCCAGCGAGGCGCGCGACAGGGTGCGGATAGCGCGCGGCGTCTCCATCCCGCTGAGCGCGAGGGTCACGATGCTGACCAGGAACAATGGCGGAAGCAGGCCGGCAATCCACATCGGGATTTCTCCTGTTTTTGCCGTGAAACGGCACGGAGTTAACGATCGCCGACCCAGAATTTACGGGCGCCGGCAAGTTTAACGCTTCGCCGCGCCTGGTTTGACGATGATGCGGCGTTCGTAAGTCTGGGTACCGCAAAACCGGAAAACGGGGGTTGATTTGGATCAGAGCCAAACAGCGTTCGGTTGTATTTCACGTTCGCTGTTTTTGATTTCACCAAGCTGTGCGAATTGTGTGGCCGTGCGCCACCAGAGCGTGATCGCCCGAATCGCAATCGGCCGAGGGCGTGCATCACGCTCTCAAAGAAAGAGTTAGACCATGATCAGCGCTTCTATCAGCGCGGATCATGGTCTATGGCCGATCGCCCAGGCGCCGCCAGCGGAAACCGCGCGGCGAGTCCGGCAGGTCATCGCCGGCACGGACCGTGACCCAACGGCCGGACGGCTGGCCGAACACGTTCAGTTCCTCATACGCCCCCGACTCGGGCGCGGGCGATCCCGGCGGCACTTCCCCCTCGCGCATCCTGCCGGAACGCGCGAACGCGCAGATGGTTCCAGCCGCGCAACACAAACTTTGCGGTGGACCGGCGCGGCCCCGTGCCGGAAGCCACGGAAGAACTTGGGAAGATGGCCACGACGCCGGACGGCGGTCCGGGGTGCCGGTCGCGGCTCAGCTCAGCCCGGCCCAGGCGACGGCGCGTTCGAGCCAGTCCGGCGCGGCGAGAAAGACCACGATGAAAGCAATCGCCAGCAGCCACATGACCAGGTTGAACAGCCGCAGCATGTTGCGACATGTAACAAACCTGTCACGCTCCCGCAAGCATCCGGTGGGTTTCGCCACCAGGGGGCGCCCCAGTTTGAAACGAAACGTTGCGAGCGCCGCCGTCAGCGGCGTAGGATAGCCGGGTCGTTGTTACTCACTGCGACGACCCTGTTTGAATGCTATCCAACCTCGGCCCCGCTGCCGTTCGGCGCGGGGCCTTTCTTTGTGCCCGGCGCTCGCGGGCACGGGAGCACAAAGCATGAATTCACGGATTCACGTTATGTTTCGGTAGCTTTACGAACGTTTGTTCCGCAGCGGCTTCGGCAGGGCAGCGGCGCCGATGAAGGCGTGGCCGTGCCACACCTCGGCCTGCACGCCCGGCTTCAGCGAGTTGATCGCGAGCGTCAACGCCGCCTGGTCGCCGCGGCAGCGGACGTCGAACGACCCGATGATGCGGCCTGACTGTGTGCGACGGCAAATCCGATACTCGCTCATGGGAAAGCCCTCCGTTGATCTCGCCCTGTCAGGCTGCGAGCGAATCGCGGTTCGGGCGTTGATCTGGATCAACGGGCGCGGTCGGGTTTTATACGTACGGGAATGTGCATTGGGTTTTCTCTCATCCACAGACCCCGTTATACTTGCCTTGGACACGCC
>DATJOH010000595.1:0-4399 GCA_035507235.1 Acetobacteraceae bacterium | reverse complement strand
CACCGACCAAGGGATTATGATTCCCCTGCTCTACCGCTGAGCTACGCCGCCATCCGGAGAGCGCGGCTTATCCGCTCCGGCTTTTCCCGCGTCAAGCATGTCGCGCGCCGCGGTGCTCCGGCAGGAATGCCGCGAGCAATCCCAGCGCCGGCAGAAACGCCGATATCCGGAATACCGCGTCAATGCCGGCCCGGTCCGCCAGCAAGCCCAGCGATGCAGCGCCCAAACCACCGAGGCCGAACGCCAGGCCAAACATCAGCCCAGCCACCGTCCCTACGCGCCCCGGCACCAATTCCTGCGCATACACCACGATCGCCGGAAAGGCGGAGGCAAGCAGCAACCCGATCGGCACCGTTATCGCCACCGTCGCCCAGAATCCCAAATAGGGCAGCACCAGGGTGAACGGCAGCACGCCCAGGATCGACACCCAGATCACCCGCTTGCGCCCAATCCGGTCGCCGATCGGGCCGCCCAGAAATGTCCCCGCGGCAAACGCCGCCAAATAAATGAACAGGCAGTATTGCGCGTCCCGCACCGGCAGATGAAACCGCTGGATCAAGTAGAACGTGTAATAATTGCTCATGCTTGCAGTATAGAAGAACTTGCTCAGCATCAGCGCCATCAGCACGGTCATGACCCATGCTACCCGCCCGCGTCCCACCGCCGGTGCCGCAACGGCGTGCACGGCAACGGCCCGCGCGGTTCCCTGCTCGCGGTACCAGGCACCGACATAGGTCAGCAACATGATGCCGGGCACTGCGGCCAGCGCGCACCAGGCCACGGATTTCTGGCCGCCGGTCGCCACCACGCCGGCCGCGAGCAACGGCCCGAGAGAGGCCCCCGCATTGCCGCCGACCTGAAACAGTGACTGCGCAAACCCGTGCCGCCCGCCGGACGCCAGGCGCGCCACCCGCGAACTCTCGGGATGGAAGATCGAGGACCCCACCCCCACCAGGCCCACCGACGCCAGCAACAATGCATAGTTCCCGGCGGCCGCCAGCATCAGCAAACCGATCAGCGTGCAACACATGCCCGCGGGCAGGCTGAACGCCACCCGCCGCCGATCCGTTACATGCCCCACCACCGGCTGCAGCACGCTCGCGGTAAGCTGATACACCAGCGTAATGGCGCCGATTTCGCCGAAGCTCAGGCCGAACTCGCGCTTTAACACCGGATAGATCGCCGGCAGCAGACTTTGCAGCATGTCGTTGAGGCCGTGGCTCAGGCTGATCGCGCCGAGCACCGTCAATGCCGCCCCGGCCGCGGGTCGCGTCCCCGCCGCAATCGTCTGACTCATCACCACACCCCGGCTGCAATCCCGCTAACCTGTTTCGCCACCCTCCACGCCGCAATGCCGCACCGCATCATGCCTGCCTTGCCGCGGCGGCGACGAACATGGGTTGGGAGCCTGGCCCCCTGGTCTAACGTCCCGAAATCCGCGCATATCACCGCCCGCGGCACGGCGGGACGGGCGGAGCGCATGGCGAACGAGTGGGCGCGGAAGATTGGCCAGATGCTGCGCCATGTGCGGCCAGGCATGTCGCAACTGGCCACCAGTCGGCTGGGGCTGCCGAGCCGGGGGATGAGTCTCGTCAGCCCGGCGTTCGAGGATGGCGGCACGATGCCGGACCGTTACACGCAGGATGGCGAGAGCCTGTTTCCACCGCTCTATTGGGACCACGTACCGCCGGAGGCCAGGAGTCTGGCCCTGCTGGTGGAGGATGCGGATGCGCCGTTTCCGCGGCCGCTGGTGCATGCGGTGCTGCATTCCATACCGGCGACATTGTCCGGCATACCTGAGGGCGGCGTGGCACGCACGGTGCGGCGGTCGCCTCTGGGTTTCAAGGCGGGCCGCAATTCAGTGTCGCGCGCCGGCTGGATGGCGCCCTCCCCCATACCCGGGCACGGGCCACATCGTTACGCGTTTCAACTCCTCGCCGTTGACACAATGCCGAACTTCACCACCCCTCCCGGCCGCGGCGCGATGCTACGCGCCCTGCGCGGCCATCTCCTCGCCGCAACAAGACTGATCGGGGTATATCAAAGGCCGTAGGAACAATTTTTTGGTTCTTTTCTGTAACTACCCACGTAGAAGAAAGGAGAAACAGGCAGAGAAAGGCTTCTTTTCTGAAGAAAAGAAGCAAAAGACTTTTGTCTATTGCCCATTTCTGCCGATCCAAGCGGGGCAAACCGGTGCTGCGCCCACGAAAAAACCTTCTTTTATGCTTTCCGCAACCAACGCCGGACGTAATAATGTGTCCTTCGCAGCGGATAGGTAATGCGCGCCAGGGCGACATAGGCCGCCGCATCCAGACGCCTGACCGGTTCTGGCAACGATCGGCCCGGTAGCGGTAGCGGCGCGCGCGGACCATGCGTGAAGGGGGGCGTCAGTTTGCGCACCAGCAGGCGCGTGCGAGCCGGTGGCAGGGTATGGCGGGCGGCGAAAACGATGTCGAGCGCAGCATGGGCGGCGCGGCTCATATCGTCCGCCTCGGCGTCGGTGCCGCGCCAGGTGGCGGCGGGCTGCAGGTGGCCGGGCGCCAGCGAAAGCGGCAGGCAGGCGGCACGCCCGAGTTCTTGTTCGACGACGAAACGGTGTGCCGGGTCGACGCCCAGCCGGTCCGCATCGATGATGGTGGCATCGGCCTTCAGGGCGGCCAGCGCGCTGGCGACCCATAAGGCGAGGAAGCCGCGATAGCGCTCGGCCCAGGTGAGTTTCTGCACATGCCGCCAGCACACCTGGGTGGTGATGCCGAGATCACGCGAAAGCCGTGGCGGCATCGGCACGCGGAGGCGGGTGACGATGTCGCAGAGCGCGGGATCGTTTTCATTGCGCGCCAAAATAATGAAGGGCGCGAGGACGAAATAGCGGTTCTTTGCCTGCTCCATCTGGCGGCGGGCGGAAAGCCATTGCGTCACCGGGTCGCGCAGCACCACAGCGTGGCACGCATCGGGAAAACGCCGCACCAACCAAGGCACGCGCCCGAGCGAACGACAGAATTTCAGCACCGGCACACGGCCCTCGGCGTGGGCGGCCGCCATCAGGCCGTGCAGATAGGCTTCCAGTTGCTCGTCCGACGCGTCCTCGTTCGCGAAGAAATTATCGAAGGCAAAACGGTTTGTATAACCTGCGATGCCCACGCCATCACGGCGGAGCCGCGCCACGAATTCGGCGAAATATGGCGCGCCTGGGCTGTGGCCGCTCTCCCAGGAGGCGGGGCTGAAGCGGATGAGGGCGGCGCGATCCAGGCGCGCGAGATCCTCGTGCAGCGGCTCGTAATAGGCGCGCACGTTTTCGCTTTCGCGCAGCGTTTCCCACAGCCATGTGCCGCAGCTTCGCCAACCCGCGTGCAGGAAGATCGCGGCGGCGGGTTGAGCCGCCCCACGATCCAGCGCCAGTGGGCGCACTGCTTCCCGCACCGTCACCATTCAACTCCCCCGCTTGAAGCGGACCTTACACGGAGATGGCCATAAGTCACGGCCGATCCAGCGAGCCGCGCCGGATCTTTCGCGCCGCACGGCGGACGCTAACCCATAATGCCAGCATAAGTCCGCCGGCGAGCAGGGCCGCTAATACGACTGGCGGTGCCGAAAGGTAACGCCGCAAAATGAACAGAACGGTAATCCAACCCGGCACGAAGAGCGCCAGCATCGTATCGGCAACGAACCAGCCGAGCAGGGTGCGAAGCAGGCGCGGCACGGATCAGACCGCGATCGCGCGTATCATGACGAGCGCCGCCGCGGCCCAGCAGAGGCTCAGCGCCGGGAGCGCCCACTCGCCGCCTGGCCAGGCGGCGCCGAGCGACTCGCCGGCCCAGAAAGTACCGAAACCGCAAAGCATGACGCCGACCGCGCCCTTCAGGATATTTTCGGGTATTTGTGTTATTGGCCGGTGCAGCAGGATGCCTAATGCCACAACGGCGAGCAGCGCTGCCGCGGCCCCCGCACTGCCGGGCACAAGAGCACCACCCCCGGCGGCGACCGCGGCAACAATCAGCACAACTTCCAGGCCCTCGATCATCACGACCTGAAAGGCGGCAACAAGGGCTGTGCCGTCCCAGCCACTGTCGCGGGCGCCAAAGCGGGCACGCGTCGCTTCGAAGGCCGCGGCCTCGTCGTGCAACTTCACCAGACCCGCGGCACGGAGCACCGCCTTGCGCAGCCAGCGCAGACCAAACATCAGCGTGAGCACGCCTACGGCCAGGCGCAGCGGCGCCGCCGGCAACGCGGCGCGTGGTCCGAGCGGGGCGATCATGGCGGCGAGGCAAGCGGCCGCCGCGGCCGCACCGACCAGCGCATTGCGCCAGCCACGTGTCACACCGACCGCAAGAACAACCGTCAAGGCTTCCAGGAACTCGACGAAGCTCGCGAGGAAAGCGGCGAGACCGGCCGCCAGCGC
>DATJOH010000594.1:0-8883 GCA_035507235.1 Acetobacteraceae bacterium | reverse complement strand
TGGTCACCGGGAATATCTGAAGCGCGACGTGCGCCGCGGCGTCGTGGAGGATTTCGCCGCGGCACTGCGGCGCTTCGCCTATGTTCTTACCACGGAGGTGCTGCCGATATCGTTTCCGCGCATGGTGGCGCGCCTCGGCCTGCCGGTTGCGGTGGGCAGGCTGCCACGCGAAAACATGTCGTGCGCCGTTGGCGACGTTGATTTCGCCGATATACGGCGCGCGCTTGTGGAGGTGAATGCGCCTGAATTCGAATGCTATGAGATTGTGCGGCAGCGGGAGTTAGCGTGGCTGGCGACGGAATGTGATGGCGCCGTGAGCGCATGAGATAAAAGTCTTTTGCTTCTTTTCTTCAGAAAAGAAGAGTCTTCTTTCTTGAAAGAAAGAAGCAAAGAACTTTTGCTATTATGGGGTACGCGGGTCGGCACCATTCGGCGCGGCCGGCGGCGGCGTTGGCAGGGGCGGGAATTGCATGATCAGCGTGCCGGAAGAATGCGATATCCAGAGATGCACGCGCGTTACAAAATCGTAGCCGAGCAGCATGTCGGCGTTTTCCAGGTGCCGCTGGTCCGCGACGATGACAGGCATGTTGTTGATCGTGAGGTCGCCGATGGTAACGGGCGCGCTCATGCGCACATCCACATCGACCCTGCGCGGACCGACGCCGCGCATCTTGCCGCGACCCAGGATTGTCGCTTTGCCCAAGCCGATACGCCGCGCTGTGTCACGAAACACGGTCGTATGGACGGCTCCCGTATCGATGAGGGCGCGCAGACGCTCGCCATTGATGGTGACGTAAATGGCTGGGCTCAACGTTTCTTCCAGGTGTTGCGATTCCGGCCCCATGGCTGGGGGCGCGAATGGCACGCCGTAGAGCGGGGGGGATAGAGCCGTGGATGGCCGGCTGCAGTCACCTAGGGTCGCGTAGAGGCCGAGCCGATTATCCCAGAAATCGAGGTCGAAATCGTAACCGTGGAGGAAGTTCATGCCGAGGATGCCATCGGCCTTGCCGCCGTCCACGTCGCTATCGACCGTTTCGAAGAGCAGATCCTCGCCGTGGGTGGCGCCCAGATTGACATTGTGGGATTGGGCGATTCCTTCTTCGCGACTGCCGCCAAGTCCCACGGCTTCCAGCCCCTGAATGCGGTCTACGGTCATGCCCAGGCGCCGCGCTGCCGCCGCACTCAGCAGGTTCGTTGCCGCGCCGGTATCGAACAGCATGTGGGCATCGTGGCCGTTGATTTTGATGGTCGTGTAGAAGGCCTGGTCATGATCGGTCAGCGGCAGGTCGGTCAGGTGGACGATCTGGCATGGCTGGTTACTCCCGGCACCCTGGCAGGCCGCCAGGGCGCAGCAGGCCAACAGAGCGATCCAGGCCGCCTTGTAACGCGACTCCATCGATACGCACCTACGCGCATCAGCCGAGGGTCGTCAATACAACCAAGAAACGGCACTCAGCCTTCTTGAGAGCAAAAGTTTTTTGCTTCTTTTTTCCAAAAAAGAAGTCTTTTTTACCTTACTTCCTGCGCCTCTTGCGCCCAACTCCCCGACCTCATACGGCGCTTTGCGTGGTGCATGATTTTGAAACGGTCGTGGTAGGTGCCGGCGTGGTTGGGCTGGCGGTGGCGCGGGCGCTGGCGCTGGCCGGCCACGAGGTGCTGGTGGTGGAGCGGCATCGCGCCGCCGGCACGGAGACTTCGTCGCGCAACAGCGAGGTCATCCATGCCGGGCTTTATTACCAGCCGGGCAGTTTGCGGGCGCGCTTGTGCGTCGCGGGGCGGGAGGCGCTGTACGGATATTGCGCGGCGCGGGGGGTGACGGCGCGGCGGCTGGGCAAGCTGGTGGTGGCGACGGATGCGGCGGAGGCGGAGGCGCTGCGCGCGGTGGCGGCGCGGGCGGCGGCGAACGGGGTGGCGGCGGCGCGGCTGATTGAGGGCGGCGAGGCACGGGCGATGGAGCCGGCGCTGTTCTGCACGGAGGCGCTGCTCTCGCCGGACACCGGCATTGTGGACAGCCATGCGCTGATGCAGGCGCTGGCGGCGGATGCCGAGGCGGGCGGGGCGGTGTTCGCCTACCGCACCGAACTTGCGGATATCCTCTGCGAGGATGGCGGATTTCGGGCGCGGACGGTGGATGGCGCGGCGGTGCGGTGCGCCAGGATGGTGAATGCGGCCGGGTTGGGCGCGGTGGCGTTGGCGCGGCGGACCAGCGGGCTGGCGGCGGGGCATGTGCCGCCAGCCTATTTCGCCAAGGGCAGTTATTTTGCGCTGGCGGGCAGGTCGCCGTTCCGGCGGCTGATTTACCCGGTGCCGATTCCGGGTGGGGCGGGGATACATTTGACGCTGGATCTGGCGGGGCGGGCGCGGTTCGGGCCGGATGTGGAGGCGGTGGCGCACCCCGAATACGATGTTGATCCGGCGCGGGCGGCTGCGTTCTACGGCGCCATACGCCGCTACTGGCCGGGCTTGCCGGATGGCACGCTGATGCCGGCCTATGCGGGGGTGCGGCCGAAAATCGTGCCGCCGCTGGCGAGCCAGGATTTTATCATTCAGGATGAAGCCGACCACGGCATTGCGGGCCTCGTGAACCTATTTGGTGTTGAAAGCCCGGGCCTCACCGCCTGCCTCGCGATTGCAGCTGACGTTGCGCGGCGCCTTGCCTGACATTGCGCCGCGACGGCTGGCGACACAGAGTGAAGCCGCACCGCCGGAGTTGAGTGCCATGGACGTCGCCCCCGCCACCGATGCCGAAGCGCGCCTGCGCGCCGCCATCATGGCCAAGCTGACCTATGCCGTGGGCAAGGGCCGCAGCAAGGCGAGCGAGCGCGACTGGTTCGTGGCGACGGCGCTGGCCGTGCGCGATGCCGTGGTGGAGCGCTGGATTGAGAGCACGGACGAGACGTACCGGCGCGGCGCCAAGCGGGTTTATTATTTGTCGCTGGAATTCCTGGTCGGGCGGCTGCTGTTCGATGTGCTGAACAATCTTGGCGTGACGGAGACGGTGCGGGGGGCGCTGGCCGGGCTGGATGTGGATCTGGACCGGCTGCGGGTGGTTGAGCCGGATGCGGCGCTGGGCAATGGCGGGCTTGGGCGGCTGGCGGCCTGCTTCATGGAAAGCATGGCGACGCTGGGTATTCCGGCGCACGGCTATGGCATACGATACGACCATGGTCTGTTCCGCCAGGTGATCAAGGGCGGCGTGCAGCAGGAGTATCCCGAGGAATGGTTGTCGTTCGGCAATCCGTGGGAATTCGAGCGGCCGGAATTGATTTACGATATCGGGTTTGGCGGCAGCGTGGAGGCGCTTTCTTCCGGCGAGGGGCCCGGGCGGCTGGTGTGGCAGCCGGCGGAGCGCGTGGAGGCGGTGGCGTTCGATACGCCGATCCTTGGCTGGCGCGCCAACCGGGTGAATACGTTGCGGCTGTGGTCGGCGCGGCCGGCCGATCCGCTGCGGCTGGATACGTTCAATCTCGGCGACCATGTGGCCGCTTTGTCGGACCAGGTGCGGGCCGAGGCGATCAGCAAGATCCTCTATCCGAGCGATGAAACGCCGGCGGGGCTGGAATTGCGGCTGCGGCAGGAATTCTTTTTTGCGAGCGCCAGCCTGCAGGATCTGGTGCGGCGGCATTTGAAGGCGTTCGGCACCATACGCACGCTGGCCGACAAGGTGGCGATTCAGTTGAACGACACGCATCCGGCGATCGCGGTGCCGGAGTTGATGCGTATCCTGGTCGATCTGCACGCGGTGCCGTGGGAGGATGCGTGGCGCATTACGCGGGGCGTGTTCTGCTACACCAATCACACGCTGATGCCGGAGGCGCTGGAAAGCTGGCCGGTGCCGCTGATGGAGCGGCTGCTGCCGCGGCATATGCAGATCATCTATTTGCTGAACGCGCTGCATATCGACCTGGTGCGCGGCATGAATCCGGGGAACGATACGCTGCTCGGGAACGTTTCCCTGATTGAGGAAAACCACGGCCGCCGGGTGCGCATGGGCCATCTCGCCTTTCTTGGGTCCAACCACGTGAACGGCGTTTCGGCGCTGCACAGCGATCTTCTGAAGAAGACGGTGTTCCGCGACCTGCACCGGCTGCATCCGGACCGCATCAGCAACAAGACCAACGGCATCACGTTCCGGCGCTGGCTGCAGCAGGCCAATCCAGGGCTCACGTCGCTACTGGTGGAGATTGTGGGGCCGGAGGTGCTGGAGGATGCGATGGCGCTGGAGCGGCTGCGGCCGCTGGCGGGCGATGCGGCGTTGCGGGAGCGGGCGGCCGCGGTGCGGTATGCCAACAAGGTGGCGCTGGCGGAACTGATACGCCAGCGGCTGGATATCAAGGTGGATCCGGGTGCGCTGTTCGATGTGCAGATCAAGCGCATTCACGAATATAAGCGGCAATTGCTGAATATTCTCGAGACGATTGCGCTGTACGACAATATTCGGGCGCAGCCGGCGCGCAGCTGGGTGCCGCGGGTGAAGATATTCGCCGGCAAGGCGGCGGCGAGCTATCACCAGGCGAAGCTGATCATCAAGCTGATCAATGATGTGGCGCGCGTGGTGAACAGCGATCCCACCGTGCGCGATTTGCTGAAAATCGTGTTCCTGCCGAACTATAATGTCAGCCTGGCGGAAATGATCATTCCTGCCGCGGATTTGTCGGAGCAGATTTCCACTGCCGGCATGGAGGCTTCCGGCACCGGCAACATGAAGCTGGGGCTGAATGGCGCGCTGACGATCGGCACGCTGGATGGCGCCAATATCGAAATGCTGGAACATGTCGGTGCCGACAATATGTTCATTTTCGGCATGAACGCGGCGGAAGTGGAGGCGCGGCGGCACGAGGGCATCGACATGGCGGCGACGATTGCCGCCTCGCCGGCGTTGAGTGAGGTGCTGGACGCGGTGGAATCGGGCGTGTTCTCGCCGGGCGAGCCGGATCGTTTTGTGGCGATTACGAATGCCGTGCGCCACCATGACTGGTTCATGGTGGCGGGCGATTTCGATGCCTATGCCGAATCCCAGCGGGGCGTGGCGCGGTTGTGGCATGACCAGGCCGCCTGGTGGCGGGCGAGCCTGCTGAACACGGCGAATATGGGATGGTTCTCGTCCGACCGCACGATACGGCAATATGCCGAGGATATCTGGGACGTGCCGTGTACTGGCGCGGTATGATGGTGGTGGGGTTGGCAAGGTGACCACGCGCCTCGACACGCTCATGCATCCGCCGACCTGGTGCGCGGCGGACGCGGATATCGCCGCGATCGTCGAGGCGCGGCACGCCGATCCGTTCGCGCTGCTTGGACCGCACGAAACGATCGATGGCATCGTAATACGCGCGTTCATTGCGGACGCCGACACGCTGTTCGCCGTGCCGCTGGATGGCGGTGCCGCGACGGAACTGGATCGGCGCCATCCGGCGGGATTTTTCGAGGGACTGACGGACCGGCACGATCCGTTCGAATATGTGCTGGAAGCGCGCAATGCCGGTGGCATCTGGCAGATCGAGGATGCGTACCGGTTTCCGCCGGTGCTTGGACCGCTGGATGATTACCTGCTCATCGAGGGATCGCACCAGCGGCTCTATGAGCGGCTTGGCGCGCATTGGATGCGGCATGAGGGCTCGGGCGGCGTCGCCTTCGCGGTGTGGGCGCCGCATGCGCGGCGGGTTTCCGTTGTCGGCGATTTCAATGCGTGGGATGGCCGGCGCAATCCGATGCGTAAGCGCATTGATAGCGGCGTATGGGAGATTTTCCTGCCCGGCGTCGGCGCCGGTGCGGCCTATAAGTACGAAATACTGGGGCAGGATGGCACGTTGCTGCCGCTGAAGGCCGATCCGTTCGGCAATGCCTCCGAATTGCGGCCGGCCACCGCTTCCATCATTGCGAGCCCGGCGCGCTATCGCTGGCGGGACGAGGCGCATATGGCGGCGCGCGAAACGGTGCGCGATCCTTGGCGCGCGCCGATGTCGTGCTACGAAGTGCATCTCGGCTCCTGGCGGCGCGGCGAACATAATCGATTTCTGACCTATGACGAGCTGGCGGAACAACTGGTGCCGTATGCCGCCGATATGGGGTTTACGCATCTCGAGCTGCTGCCGATTACCGAACATCCGCTCGACGATTCCTGGGGCTATCAGCCGATCGGTTTGTTTGCGCCGACGCGGCGGTTCGGCGATCCCACCGGCTTCGCGCGCTTCGTGGATGCGGCGCACCGCGCCGGGCTTGGTGTCATTCTCGATTGGGTGCCGGCGCATTTTCCGGTGGATGCGCATGGGCTCGCGCAATTCGATGGCACTCCGCTATTTGAACATGCGGACCGAAGGCGCGGCTTCCATCCGGACTGGAACACCGCCATCTATGATTACGGCAAGCGGGAAGTGGCGAATTATCTGTATGCGAATGCGCTTTACTGGTTGCGCGAATACCATCTGGACGGGCTGCGGGTGGATGCCGTCGCCTCCATGCTCTATCTGGATTATTCGCGCGCCGATGGCGAGTGGCTGCCCAACCCTGATGGCAGCAATGACAACAAGGATGCTGCTGCCTTTCTGCGCCGCACCAATGAATATGCCTATGCCGACGTCCCTGGTGTTGTCACGATTGCCGAAGAATCGACCTCCTGGGCCGGCGTTTCGCAGCCTACCAGCACCGGCGGACTTGGTTTCGGGTTCAAATGGAACATGGGCTGGATGCATGATACGCTGAATTATATGGAAAAGGACCCGGCTTATCGCCGCTGGCATCACGACAAGCTTACCTTCGGCATGATGTATGCCTACTCGGAGAATTTCGTGCTGCCGCTGTCGCATGACGAAGTGGTGCATGGCAAACGTTCCTTGCTTGGCCGCATGCCAGGCGATACCTGGCAGCGCTTTGCCAATCTGCGCGCCTATTACGCCATGATGTGGGGTTACCCGGGCAAGAAACTGATTTTCATGGGCTGCGAATTCGCGCAAGCCGCTGAGTGGAATTTCGCGCAATCTCTCGATTGGCACGTGCTGGACGATCCGCTGCATGCGGGCGTGCGATTGCTGCTGCGCGACCTGAACCACCTGTACCGCGACCGGGCGGCGCTGTATGCGCGCGATTGCGAACCGGAAGGATTCCGCTGGCTGACGGCGGACGACGCGCTGCAATCCGTCGTCGCATGGCTGCGTCTGGCGCCCGGGGCGGCGCCGATCGCGGTCGTGTGCAATTTCACCCCGGTGCCGCGCGGCGGATATCGCGTGGGCCTGCCGCATGCAGGCGAATGGCGCGAAATCCTCAATTCCGATGGCGCCGTCTATGGCGGATCCAATCAGGGCAATGGCGGCAGGGTGATCGCCACCGAACCGGGAACGGCCGATATGCCGGCCGTCGCCACCGTTACGTTGCCGCCGCTCGCCACCATCTTTCTGGAATGGACAGGGTCGTAATGGATAAACAGTCGGGTATGAGCGGCCCCCTGGCGCGATCCGCCATGGCGTATGTGCTGGCCGGCGGACGCGGCAGCCGCCTTATGGAGCTCACGGATCGCCGCGCCAAACCCGCCGTCTATTTCGGCGGTACCATGCGCATCATCGATTTCGCCCTCTCCAATGCGCTGAATTCCGGCATACGCCGCATCAGCGTCGCCACCCAGTACAAGGCGCATAGCCTGATACGGCATTTGCAACGCGGTTGGAATTTCTTCCGTACCGAGCGCAAGGAAAGTTTTGACATCCTGCCGGCAAGCCAGCGCACCGAGGATGGCCGCTGGTACCAGGGAACGGCCGACGCAGTTTACCAGAATATCGACATCATCGAAAGCCATTCGCCGCAGTACATGGTGCTGCTGGCCGGTGATCATATTTACAAAATGGACTATGAATACATGCTGCAACAGCATGTCGACCAGAAATGCGACGTGACGGTCGCCTGCATGGAAGTGCCGCGGCAAAGCGCCACCGGCCTCGGCGTCATGAAAGTGGATCATGACGGGCGCATTACCGAGTTCCTCGAAAAACCGGCGAACCCTCCCGGCATGCCGGGGAAACCGGACAGCGCGCTCGGCAGCATGGGTATCTACGTGTTCGAAACAAAATTCCTGATCGAGCAATTGCGCCGTGATGCGGCGGACCCTACCTCCACACGTGATTTCGGGCGTGATATCATTCCCTACATCGTGCGCCACGGCAGCGCCTATGCGCATGAATTCACCCGCTCCTGCGTCCGCTCCGCCAATTCGCCGGAGGCGTACTGGCGCGATGTCGGCACCGTGGATGCGTATTTCGAAGCCAATCTGGATTTGACCGAACCCTCGCCAGGCCTCGATCTGTTCGATCGCGACTGGCCGATCTGGACCTATGCGGAAATCACCCCGCCGGCGCGCTTCGTTGCCGACGCGCAGGGACGCCGCGGCACCGCGGATTCCTCCCTCGTCGCCGGTGGCACCATCGTCACCGGCGCCAGCCTCTGCCGATCGCTGGTGTTCACCGGCGTGCGCGCCCACGATGGCGCCGATATCGAAGAAGCCGTGATCCTGCCCTACGCCGAAATCGGCCGCGGCTGCCGCCTGCGCCGGGTGGTTATCGATTCAGGCGTGCGCCTGCCGGACGGACTCGTCATCGGCGAAGATGAAGCGGCAGATACGCAACGGTTCCGCCGCACCGAAAACGGCGTCTGCCTGATCACCCAACCCATGATCGACCGCCTGGCGGCGTGAGCCGCGTGGCTTTGGATTTGCCTTCGGCGACCAGGGGGCTTTGCCCCCTGGACCCCCACTGGGGTCTGAGACCCCAGACCCCCATCTGTTTTCGTCAGGGGAAAAGGAGGGGCGCCACACGCATGCTCGAGACAGCTGAGTTGCGCCCCTCCTTTTCCCCTGACAAATAGTCGGGGTTTGGGGCCCCCGGCCCCAATGGGGGT
>DATJOH010000593.1:0-10695 GCA_035507235.1 Acetobacteraceae bacterium | reverse complement strand
ACCCCCATTGGGGCCGGGGGCCCCAAACCCCGATCTGTTTGTCAGAAGAAAAGGAGGGGCGCCGACGACCCGGACCTCTCCACCTCGCGCCAACGCCCCTCCTGTTCTTCTGACGAATAAAATAGCGCGGGTCCGGGGCGTCACGCCCCAGCGAGCTGCGCAGCAGGGGGCAGAGCCCCTCGTCGCCGAAGGCAATCCCACCATCAAATCCCCGGCTTCAGCACATAACCCCGGCCACGGACGGTGTGCAGGAAGCGCGGCTCGCGCGGGTCGGTTTCGATTTTGCGGCGAAGACGGGTCACTTGCACGTCGATGGCGCGTTCTCCGGTGTCGTCCATCTCCAGCGAGGCGGTCAGGTCCTCGCGCGAGAGCACTTCGTTGGGCCGGTTGGCCAGCGCGGCGAGCAAGGCGGATTCGCCGCCGGTAAGGTGGATGACACCTTGCGGACCGGAAAGCTCAGCGCGGGTCACGTCGAATTCCAGTCGGCCGAGCCGGACCGGACCGCTTTGGGTGGGGATGACCGGCGGCGGCGCGGCGCGGCGCAGCATGGCGCGCAGGCGCAGCAGCAACTCGCGGGGCTCGAACGGCTTGCCCAGATAGTCGTCAGCGCCGGATTCGAAGCCGGCAATGCGGTCTTCCGGCGCGCCGCGGGCGGTGAGCATGAGGATGGGCACGGTGGTTTCGTCGGCGCGGAGGCTCGCGGTGAGGCTAAGGCCGCTTTCGCCCGGCATCATGACATCCAGCACCATGGCGTCCGGCTGCAGGAAGCCGAGCTTGTCGCGCGCTTCCGCGGCATTGCCGGCGGTGCTGACGCGGAAGCCGTTTTCGGCGAGGTAGCGGCTGATGAGGCCACGCAGGCGCGTATCGTCATCAACGACAAGAATATGGGCTTCTTCCGTCATCGGCGCGTTATATCAGGTCGTCCGTGATCGGTCGTCAGTGCTCGGCGGTACGTGAGGCTTCGTTACTCCGAGGACCGACGACCGGCGGCCGACGACCTGATAAGGGGTGTGCATGACGAGCTGGATTCCCTTCCCGGACTGGGTGCCACCCTGGGCGCAACTGCTGGTGCTGATCGTGGGCATCATGCTGGCGCTGGCGTTTCTGCTCATGCCGTTCAGCGTGTTCGGCGTGAAGAGCCGCCTCGAGGCCGTGGAAGCGCGGCTGGACGAAATCCAGGGCGAGATACGCGCCCTGGTGCTGCGCCTGCCGGAGCCCAGCCGGCGCGCGACCTATGACGACGAGCCGATGCTACAGGCAGCCCCGATGGCGACCCCGATGCAGGAGCGGCCGGCACCAGCACGCCCGCCAATACCGCCGGCCGCCTGGCGGCCCGAGGATGCGCCGCGGCGCCCAATCGGCAGCGGGCTGGGGACTGGCCGTGTAGAGCCGCGTATCGGGCGGGGGCAGTAGGCTCAGCACACAAAAAGATTGCCTGTGCACGGGGCGGCCGGGTACATCGCTGCACTATTAGATCAAAGCAGATGTGATGGCGGAGCGCGATACTCGGCGCCATGAGGTGGGCGCAGTCGGCCTGCTCGTCGCCGTTGTGTTTATTGCCGCCTATTTCGCGCGTGCCTTCCTCGCACCTGGCGACCAGCCTTGGCTCGCGTACGTAACGGACGATTTCTACTATTACGCCATTATCGCCGATCGGATGGCAGGCGGGGTGTTTTCTTCCTTCGACGGACTGATCCGCACGAACGGCTACCATCCGCTGTGGCTGGCGGTGGTAACCGTCCTACGGTTAGTGTGCGGCGGCACGGGGACAGCGTTCTTCGTAATGCTATTCGCCACGCTCGCCGCCCTGGCTACTACCGCGACATGGCAGGCTCACATATTATTACGGAAACTCAATGCACCACCCGGCGTCGCCGCGTTCGCGACCATTCTGTTCGCGATCGGCGCCGCGGCAATCGCGCGCACCGGCATGGAAGTGGCGCTTGCCCTGCCGCTAGCGTTGGTTTTTATCGCAGAACTGGAGCGTGTGTCGCGCGGTGGCGAGCTGCGTCCGTGCCGGCTCGGCTTGCTGGCAAGCGCCGCCATCCTCGCGCGGCTTGATACGGCGATCCTGGTGGGCTTAAGCGGGGTCGCAGCGCTGCCGCGTGTCATGGTCCGGCGTACGACCTGGCCGGTCTTGGCAGGTGTGGGCATCGGATTGATGCCCGTAGCGTGCTATATCATTACGAATTTGGTGCTCTTCCGGACTATATTGCCGATTTCAGCCACGGCGAAGGCGCTGGCGCCGGCGCCGATTTTCAATATTGGGGCTATCGGCGAAATTTACTGGCCGCCAGGCGGGCTGCTGCAACGGGTAGTATTCCAGCTACCGGCGTGGGCTGCCCTTGTCGCGGCATGCGTCGGGCTATGGCAATGGCCCCGTCAATCGACATCGCAACATCTGGCGACGGCGATTTGCGCGTTTCCACTTGTATTCTATCTTCTCCTGGCGGTGCGTAGTGATTGGGTTCTGTGGTTCTGGTATCTGTACCCCGTGGTGTTGGCCGGACCTTTTGCCTTCGCGCGGCTATTAAATCTGTCCGGGGCGCTGCGTCCCGCCGCTTGGGCCGCAATGGGCGCCGCGGTTGCGGTGGCGGCGATCGTGGTGGAGTACGGCAACGATATTGTGGACGGTCATTACGTGTTAGGCGCGGCGCGGGCGCTTCGTCCGTTTGTCGCGATGCATCCGGGGCGCTACGCCATGGGCGATCGGGCAGGTCTGACTTCCTTCATTACCGGCCAGCCGATCCTGCAATTGGAAGGCATCGTGGGTGATGTCGCGTTGCTGCGGCATATCCGGGCAAGCGACGATTTGATGAAGGTTCTGCAGTCGCACCAGATAAATTACTATATTGGTACAGGTATGGCGGACGACGGAAATGGCTGCCGCCTCGCGGCGGAGCCGAAAGCGGCGCAGGCCGGCCCGCAAAGCCCCGCCATGACAGCGAAATTCTGCGGCAGGCCGTTGTACCGGCAGGCGGACGACGGGGCGGGACTGGAGACGGTGATCTTTCCGGTACTCCAGGGCAACACTGGATTGCCGCCCGGCGCCCGGGCCGCCAATGCTGCGGAGCCGGAGTGATGGGAAAGTGCACGAGGTCGATGGATGCTCGTGCCGTGCCGGGCATGCAATCAATGCGCGTCACGCGGCGCCAGCCGGCCACGTCGCGGTGCGGCAATGGCGCCTGATCGGCCGGCTCAACGAGATCCGGTGCGGGGCGAGGTTATTCTGTTTGTGCTAGCAGCGGCCTTTCTCGCTCTATGGACGGCGCTATCGTTGCAAACGATGTGGCGACCGGGCGGTGTGGACATTCGCGTGCTTGGTAGCTTCTGGGCGGCCGGCGACAACGCCAATCGCGGCCTCAATCCATATGGCGATAGTCCGCTCGTTCCCGTTGTCGCGACCGCGGCGCCGGCATCACCGGGTGTGATCCGCGTCAGCGACAGGAATCTCAACCCGCCAGCGTGGCTGCCAATTTGCCAGCTTCTGGCGCTGTTCGACCCAGCGCGTGCCGCGGCAGTATGGCTCATCCTGACCGCGACGATCTTCGCCGTCGGCGGCTTCGTTCTGATGGCCGACGCGCCCGCACCGCTGCGATCATGGATGATTTTGTGCCTTCTCGTGTCAACACCAGTGCTGGACACGATATTCCTTGGTCAGAATTATGGCATTCTCTACTTGCTGGGCCTTGTCGGCTGGCGGTCGCTGCAGCATGGTCGTCCGATCGCGGCTTCCGCCGCGATCGGGATGCTCGCGGCAATAAAGCCCAATCTACTGATGTGGCCCGCGCTGCTGTTTCTGAGCGGGCAGCGAAAAATCGCCGTTTTGGCGAGCGCTGCATTTGCCATGTTATCCGCGTTTCCGCTGTTTCTTTATGGATTTCGGATTTATCCTGAATGGCTTCAGGTCATGCGAGGCGACACACATTGGGCGATGCCAGCCGATATATCGCTCGTCGCGGTCGCCCGGAGACTGGGTGTCGCGCCGGTGGGCATATTTCTTGCTGCTTCCCTCATTGTTGCCTCCGCATATCTTGCCTGGCGCACACGGCCGACGAAGCAGCAGACGACCGTGCTCGCGCTATGCGCTGCAATCCTCGGGGCGCCATTGGCCTGGGGGTATTATATCGTTCTGCTCATGCCGGCCATGGGGGACGGCATGTGGGGCGGTTGGGGCTTTGTCGGCGGCATATTATCGCTCCTGCCGATTCGCTATGCGCCACCCGCCTTCATGAAGTCCGTCTGGACCCCCTCGCTGCTAACCAGCATTCAGCTTGCACCATTCTGCATCGTCTTTGTCCATGCGGCGTGGCAGTGCTTGGTCACGCGGCACGATAATCGTCGTGGCGAGCAATAGCAATTTTGAATGGACCAGCAAATACCCCATGCGAGGCGAAGCTGATGCGTAAGCTCGCGGAAAGCGAATTGGCCGCATTGGCGATCGGCGCGGGATTGCTCGCCGGCTGGACTTCGTTCTGCCTTGGCCGCATGGGCGCGGACCCAGTCTCCCACCTGCACCAATTCGGCAGTTTCTGGAGCGCGGGCTGGGCGGCGAACCATGGTCTCAACCCGTACGGCGATTATCCGCTGGTGCCGCCTTCCTTTGTTCCCGGCCTAATGCCAGCGGACGCCGGCACCGACCCCGGCGACATAAACCTCAATCCGCCCGCGCTGCTGCTGCTGTTTCGGCTGCTGGCATTGGCCGATCCGTTACGAGCGCTGGCGCCCTGGGTGTGGGGATCGGCTGCTTTATTCGTTCTGATAACATGTTATCTTCTCCGTCACAGCGTTCTGCCCGTGCCCGCGTGGCGCATCCTGTGCATCCTCTTGATGGTGCCAGTACGCGACACAATCTGGCGGGCGCAAATCTATGCCCTGGTGCTGGTGTGTGCGGCGCTGGGATGGGTAGCGCTGAAGCAGCGGCGTGATGTAGTGGCGGGCCTCGCCATCGGCGTGCTGGTCGCCATGAAGCCTAATTTTGCATATTGGCCAATTTATTTATTGCTCGCGCGACGACGTCGCGTGGCGCTGATCGCTGCGGTCACCGTCGCAGTGCTCGCGCTGCTGCCGACAATTTCCGAGGGGGTTGGCGTATATGCGGCGTGGCTCGGCGTCGTGCGGCTGGATCGGCACTGGCTTTTCACCACCGACATTTCGCTTGTGGGCATGTTTCACCGCGTAGGAATGCTGGCAGTGGGACAGATCCTGGCAGGGCTGCTGGCCGTGCTTGGCGGAATTCTTGTGTATCGTCGGCGGCCGGAGGCGATTGAAGCGAGCGCGCTGGCACTGGGCATGGGCATTGTCGCGGCACCGCTGGCATGGAGTTACTATACGGTCGTTTTGATACCGGCATTGGTGGACGATTGTTGGGGGCCGCTCACGCGGGTCGCGGCGGCGCTGCTGATGGTGCCGGTAGCGGTGCCGCTGACGGCAATGCTGGGGCCGCCATGGCTGCAATTTCTCGCGACATTGATCCCGGCGTTGCCGGTATGGTTCGTGCTGGCACACGCAGCGAGCGCTCACCGAGAAGCGCCGGAGATGTCGCCATGAGCGATGCGTCAGCAAAGGGTATGGAGCGGCCGGCGCGGGCGACGCTGCTTCTGGCGGGACTCGCGGTGCTGACCTTGTATAGTTTTTTGCGCGGGCAGAGTGTTTTCCTGCAACCGGCCGGCACGATCTATTATGTTGTCGATTACAGCAACGGATTTGTGCGGCGCGCGCTGATCGGGCAGCTTTACATGCTGTTCTATACGCGAGCAGAGGCAGCGCAGGCTTGGGCGACCACCCTGGTGATGCACCGGCTGACAAGCTTCCTGGTGCTGGCTGGCGTAATGTGCTGGTTCTGGGCGGAGGTGTGGCAGCGCCGGCAGTTCGCGGCAGACCGGCTGATCCTTCTCTATGCGCTGTTCGCCGTCAGCCAGTTCTACCCGACGCTGGCGGCGACAACCACCTATCTCGATTCCTATGTTTTCCTTCTCATGCTTGCGGCATTCGCGCTGGCAGCTCGCGGCAAGTATGTACTTGCGACCTGCCTTGTGGCGATTGGACCCTTGATTCACGAGCTTGTCGTGGTGCTTTCGGTACCGTTGCTGCTGATGCTCATATGGCGCCATGGGTTGCGCGGACTGCGCCGGCCGGATGTGGCAGTGCTCTGTCTGACGCCCTTCGTGGTCGCACTATTGGCGTTTCATTTCGAAACCACACATGCGGTGGCGCTGCAAATGCAGCGCGCGCCGATTCCGCCGGACTGGCGCGCGGAAATGGCACAATGGCAGTTCGGAAACACATTCCGGGGTGATTTCGCCATGATGCTTCACAAGCTGTCGCAACATCCCATACGGGCAATCGCGACAATGTTGGCTTTCCTGCTGCCGACGATTGCCATGCTAGCCGTGGCAGTGCCGGCAATGAAGCGGCGCAGCGCGGCGCTGCTGACGCTCGCGGCGTTGAGCCCGCTCGGCACGCTGCTGGTTGCGTGGGATCTGTCCCGACTGGTGGTGATTACGCAATTCGCGGCCATACTCTCCATTCTTTTCATGGCCACATCCGGCGAAAACAGGGTGCCGGCCGCGTCGATGGCGCCGACATCAAGGCGCGCCGGGTGGGGTTTTGTCGCGGCGCTGGCGATGCTGCCGCTGATTTACGGCTATTTCGACCATGCAGTCATTTTCGGCAACGGTGTCATGGAAAACATGCCGGGCCTCTCCAGGCCCATGTTGAAGGTTGATGCCGTGTTACGAGCAACAATCGGCGGTTCCGGAACGTGACGGCATGTACCATGCTGCCGTGGCGGCGCGTCGCCCTCTGGTTTCTGACCGCGCTGGTCGTGCGGGGCGCACTACTCGTCCTGCCGCTCGATCGAATCGACCAGCTCTTCATTCCAGATGACACGTATTACAGCCTGGCAATTGCCCGGCACATCGCCGCGTCCGGCCTGCCCTCGGCCGACGGCGTCATACCGACGAACGGTTTCCAGCCGCTTATCACCCTCCTGGAAGTACCGTTCTTCCTGCTGCACGCCAACGGCGACATGGCAGTTTTCGGGGCCGTGCTACTCAGCGCGACGGCCGGCGCCGCCGCCGCCGCCGGGTTGGGCGCACTCGTGGCGCTCACCGCCGGCGAGGCGGCGGGCTGGCTTGCCGCCGTGATCGCAAGCCTGCACCCGACAATTTTGAGCAACGATTTGAGTGGCATGGAAACGTCGCTCGCCGCGCTCCTTTCCCTGGCCGCGGTCTTGTGCGCCGTCCGCATCCGCAACGATGTATCGGTTCTGGCAGGCTTTGCGGTCGGCATGATCTGCGGCCTCACGGCGCTGGCGCGCGTCGATACGCTCTTGCTGGTGGGAGTTTGCGGTCTGGTCATCGTCGCGCGCGCCGGCGTGCGCGCAGCGGCGCTGGTGGCGGCCGGTGCGCTCACCGTGCTGTTGCCGTGGGGCGTGTGGATTTTTACAACCAGCGGCGCGCTGTTTCCAGAAAGCGGGCGTGCCGTGCGGCAACTGGTTTTGATTCACGAGGCGACCGATGTTGGCGGGCTGGCTACCGGTCTCGTTGCTCTCTGCGAACTCGGTCGCCTCCTCCCCATCGCATCCGGAATTTCGGTGGCCGCCGCTGCAGCAGGACTGGCTGTTGCCGCCTATCTACTGTGGTGCCCCTGGCGCCTCGGCCGCACACCGCTGGCGCTATTCCTGTTATGCAACCTGGCGCTGGCGTTGATCTATTGCGCCTATCTGCCGGCTTTCTGGTTTTTGTCCCGCTACTGGCACCCGTTATTCCTGGCCGCGATCGGTAGCTGGGCGGCACTCGCAACGCGCTTTTGGCGCCAGGCCGGCCTGCCGCGCGCCGTAGCCGGCGGCGCCACGATATTTCTTCTAGCCAGCAGCACTTGGCAGACCGCGACACACCTGGTCTCACGCCCCGACGTCTTTCATGGTTTTCGGGAACCGGCGCGGGCAATTTCAGCCGACCTCGCGCGCTTCAGTATCGTCGCGGCCGTGCAAAGCGGGGCACTCGGTTATTACGCGCCGGAAGGCACCCGGGTGATCAATCTGGACGGCGTGGTAAATCGTTTTGCTTGGAAAGCGATGCACGACCACGACCTGGCCTCCTATCTTCGTACGACGGGCGTCGAGGCTTTCGCCGACACGGACTCGATGCGCCGTCTGATCGCCGGCCACGCCGGCGCGGAGCTACCCCTGACACGGGTGCGGGAAATGCCTGACGCGCGCGGGACGCCCGTTACGCTTTTCGCACTGAGCTGGTGAGCCGGAATCAGGCGGTTTTTGTTATGACCATATGCGCCGCGCGCTCGCCCGGCGCATAGGCGGTGCAGCGATAGCCGAGGCGCGGCAGGTCCAGGTCGGCAAACAAATTCTCGCCGCGGCCGAGCAGAAGCGGGGCGACGGCGAGATGCATTTCATCCACCAGGCCGGCACGCAGATATTGGCGGATCGTTGCAACACCGCCGCCGAGCCGGACTTCACCGCCGCCGGCGGCATCGCGCGCCCGCTCCAGCGCCGCTTCGATGCCTTCGGTAATGAAATGAAACACCGTGCCGCCCTGCATTTCAATCGGCGCGCGGGCATGGTGCGTCAGCACGAAGACCGGAACATGGTAGGGCGGCGTGTCGCCCCACCAGCCTTTCCAGCTCTCGTCCGGCCAGGGGCCGCGCACCGGCCCAAACATGTTGCGGCCGATGATCCAGGCTCCGATATTCTCGAAGCCGCGGGCGGCGTAAGCATCGTCGGTATGGGTAGCGCCGCCTTCCTCGCCGAAGATCCTTCGGAAAGTGCGCGTGGCCATCGCCCACTCATGCAAGCCGCTGCCGCCTTCGCCGAGCGGATTATCCAGGCTCTGATGGGGGCCGGCGCCGAAACCGTCGAGCGAGACCGAAAAGCTGCGGACGCAGAGTTTCGTCATCCCGCCATCGTGCCGCGATTAAACCACCGCGCGCAAGCCCGCGCAGCCGCGGGCCGCTACCTGGGCGGCGAAAGCGGCTGCTGCTGCACCGGCGCGGTGTAGGCCGGCGGGCCCTGCACGGGGGGCGCATAGTCCGGCGGAGATGCATAGCCAGGCGCCGCCGTGTACGCAGGTGCCGCGGCATAGGTGCGCGTACCCCGCGACGTGCCAAAGCGCATCAGCGCCGCGCGCAGCGGGTCCGCCCCGGGATTGTTCACCCGCATGGCCAGCAGGATATCCACCGGCCCCACCGGCTGCCCATAATAGGCCTGATCGCCGGCGCTGCTCGACGACATCACCGTGCCCTGCAACGAAATCCCTGCGAACAGTCCACGCGTCTTGGCATAGGCAATGATGTCGGCATTGAGCGCCGTGCTGGTTGCCCCCTCCACGCCGGCGCCGAGCGTTACCAGCGCGATCGACGCATTCGCGCCGAGCCGGAACTGGTTGTCCATGACGGCGCGCAGGCCTGCCTGGGTCTGGATCATCATCACCACGGCCGCGTCCTGCAGCCCGGCCTGCAGGCCGAAGCTGCCGCCGCCCATTTCATAAAAGGCCGGCGCCGACCAGGTGCCCTGGCCGCCGCGCGCCAACAGCACGCAGCCGCCACCCTCGCCGCCAAAGAAAAAGCCGATGCGCAGCACCCGTGGGCAAACCATCACGGCGCGGGCACTCGGCAGAACGTCGCGCGCCTGGCCCGCCTCGTCGCTCCCCAGCACCTCCTGCACCGCGAGCGTCGCGCGATCGACCAGATCCTGCTCGGTCTGCGCCGACTGCCCCCACGCAACGGACGGCGTGAAGGTCAGGCCCGCGACAAAACCACAGAACAGGGCCGCTGGCGCGGCGTGGCGAAATAAGGAGCCCATGAACGAGCCCTCCTCCATAACCTCTGGCAAATACTATGGCACATTATGGCGTTATCAGGGCAAGCTAAGATTTGACTCAACATAAACTCATTGTGCATCGCACAATAAAGCCCAGAAACTGAGCCAGTTTCAGGGCTCTAGCCAGGCGCCGAGTTCGTTGACGCACACCACCCGCCAGCCCTGGGAAAACCGCTCCAGCACCGTCAGCGACAAATTATGCACCGCGAAGTGTAGCGAGGCGCCGGCGCCGGCGCCGCTCGCATAAGCAACCGCCGCCCGGATTGCGCCGCCATGGCTTACGGCGACAACGTCCTGCGCGGGGTGCTTGCTCGCCAGCGCCTCCAGCGCCTCACCGACCCGGGTTACCACCTGCTCCATGCTCTCCCCACCCGGCGGCGTCTCCGTGGCGCCAAGTGGCCAGAAAGCGTGCGCCGGCTCGCGCAATAACGGCGGCAAGGCAGCATGCACCAGACCCTGCCAATCGCCAAGATCCTGCTCGATCAGGCCAGGCTCCACCTCCAGGGAAGGCAGCACATAGCCGGCAGCGCCAATCGCCTGCGCGGTGTCGCGCGTCCGCCGTAACGGCGTCACCACCCAGGCCGCCCGCGGCGGCAGCCGAGCGGCCAAGGCACGATAGGAAGCATCCTGCCCCGCGCGGCTTTCCAGGCAAATCGGCACATCCATGCGGCCGTAAAGAAAGGTGCGCGAATTGGCGGCCACGATGGCGTGGCGTAATAACCAAAATCGCGTGCAGTGCTGCGTCATATCGGTGGCGCCTCGATGTGGGTCTTTGGGATTGCCTTCGGCGACCAGGGGGCTTTGCCCCCTGGACCCCCACCAGGGCGTGACGCCCTGGACCCCGCTACTTTGTCAGG
>DATJOH010000592.1:0-9613 GCA_035507235.1 Acetobacteraceae bacterium | reverse complement strand
TACGCCATGACCGGCTGGCGCATCGGCTTTGCCGGCGCCCCGGTGGCGCTGATCAAGGCCATGGACAAGCTGCAGAGCCAGAGCACGTCCAACCCGTCCTCGATCGCCCAGGCCGCGGCCGTAGAGGCCCTGAACGGTCCGCAGGACAGCATTCCCGAAATGGCGGAGGTTTATCGCGGCCGTCGCGATCTGGTGGTTGCGGCGCTTAACAAAATTCCCGGCCTCACCTGCCACAAGCCGGAGGGGGCGTTCTACGTGTTCCCCGGCATGCATGGCTGCATTGGCAAAACGAGTGCTGGCGGCACCAAGATCAGCAACGACGAGGATTTCGTCACGACTTTGCTGGAGGAGCAGGGGGTGGCGACGGTGCACGGTGCCGCGTTTCTGTATCCCGGGCATTTCCGCATCAGCTACGCCACCGATACGGAGAGCCTGGAAAAAGCCTGTGCGCGCATCCGGGAGTTTTGCGAGGCGCTGAGGTAACAAGGCCAGAGGCGCTGCGCCCCGCTGCCCCGCTAGTCTAGCTGGCAGGCCGAAAAACGCACCCGCGCCAGATTAGGCGGTCACCTCAGCCGCCAGGGGCTCGGCGCGCGGTTCCGAAGCAGCGCGCTCGGCCGCCAGTTTCCATTGTGGCTGTGGAAGATTGGGATTCTCCGCGCCATGCCGGCGATTTGCGCGGCGGACGCTCTCGACCCGACCCGCGCTGTCGTTAGCCGTTTTTCCGCCTACTTCAACTCGTTGTCTGCGCCGCATGCGCCATCCCCAGTTGGCGCGTCCCCGGCGCCATATCGACAGAATGGCAGTATGGCGCCACCCGCGCGAAAACGTACTTCACAAACATGCGAGTTCCATCAAGGAAACTCAACGACGCTTTGTGTACGGGCGTTCACCCGGGACACGATGACGTATCGGCACGATGTCCCCAGCCTACCGTCAGGTCGGCTGGCCCCTGCCCGCGCGACCTTAAATAGCAAAAGTTCTTTGCTTCTTTCTTTCAAGAAAGAAGGACCCTGCTTCTTCTCTCCGCCGCCGGGACCGCTCAAATACCCTCACCCATATGCAGAAAATCCTCCGACGTCAGGGACTGCGCGGAGGACGGTTCGCTGAGATGCGCTATCAGACGCTCGATCTGCAGGTTGATCTCTGGCACGGCGGTAATTTCCCACCAGGCCGGGCGGGTGAGCGGTCCGAGCGCGAACAGCCAGGACGAGGCATTGCCAGCGGCGTCGATCACCGCGCAATCCCGCGTTTCCAGTCCGACGCCGAGCGAATCGGAAATCGCCAGGCGGCGTTCGCGCAGATCGGCAATCAGCGGGTTGGCGATTTTGCCGAAGTCGCCGCCTGGGCCGGTGCAGTTGATCACGTGGCCGGCGGCGAAATCGCGCGTGCTTCCGTTATGTAGCCGCAATGTAACCTCGACCAGCGGGCCCGCCGGCTTGTAGCCGGCGACCCGGCCGGCGAGGATTTCCAGCGCCCCACTCGCCTGCAGCCGGTTCACAGCCTCGCTGATGCGCGGTGCCATGCGGTGGCGGTGCACATCCCACCGCGGGCGCAAATGGCGCAGGAACTGACGCCGGCTGAATTCGTTCCAGCCATTCCAGATGCTGGCGACCGCTGGGCGGGCCGCATCGAAAACGCGCTGCCAGGGGATCCCCCTGGATTCCGCACGCGCGATTTCGCCGCGAATGAGCTTCGTCAAGGCCAGCGGGGAAGCTGGAATGATGTCGTGCAGGAATTCGGACCACGCGCCCCCGGAATGATGGGTACGTGGCACGAGGCCGCGCCGCGATATGGCGACGATCTTGCCGCGGTGGGATTCCTGCGTCAGCCGGAGGGCAACATCCACCATGGTCAGACCGGCGCCGATGAGCAGTAATGGCTCGGCCGGGTCGATATCGCTGAACGCGTCCATTGCCCAGGGATCGGGGATGAAAAAGCCGCTGTCATAGAGCCAGCGGTCCGGCCCGGCGGGGGCGACCGGGGGCAGATTGCCCATTGCCAGTACGACGGTATCGGCGGCGATCTCGCGACCATCCGTGAGCAGAACACCCCGCCTGCCGCCGCCGAGCAGGCGCACAACCTCGCCGCGTACCGCGGTGAGGCCGACCAGCGCCTTGGGTTCGAGGGCTTCCTTGACGCGTTCCTCGATATAATCCCCGAACAGGCGGCGCGGCACATAGGCGGCTTGAAGATCGAGGCCGCTTTCCACCAGCGCCTCGGCGATCCCGGCGCGGCGCTGCTCCAACCATGCGCCGAAACCGGGCGTGAGGCCGATTTCCATGCGGCTGACTGGAACGTTGAGCAGGTGATTGGGGCCGCAGGCGCCGTAGGCGATGCCGCGCCCGAGCTTACGCTTCGGCTCGGCGATGATGATGCGCCAATCCGGGCGCTTTCGGTGCAACTTCAAACCAAAAATCGCGCCGCTGAAGCCGCCGCCCACGATGACCACGGTTTTGATGGCACTCATGACTGGCAGCCGCCATCGCTGATCCGTTCGAAACCCATGCGCCCCCCGCGAAAAGCCGCATAGAGCACCATCAGCCAACAGAAAAAAGTCTTTTGCTTCTTTTCTCCAGAAAAGAAGAATCTTCTTTCTTGAACTAAAGAAGCAAAGAACTTTTGCTTATCGCCGCGCCCTCGGCGGTTGCTGTATATGTTCGGCCATGAGCACTCCGTCGCTTGCCGCACACCTCGCCGATATCCCGCTCGCCGCCACCATGGCAGCCGCCGTGCGCGCACGGGCGCTCAGCGCGGCCGGGGGCGACGTGATTTCTCTCACCCTCGGCGAGCCCGATTTCGCCACGCCGGCGCATGTCATCGAGGCGGCGCACCGGGCCGCGCTGCGCGGCGAAACGAAATACCCGCCGCTTGGCGGCACGATGGCGCTGGTGCAGGCGGTGCGTGACAAATTCATGCGCGACAGCGGACTTTCCTTTGCACCGGACCAGGTGCTGATCGGCAACGGCGCGCGGCAGATCATTTTCGACGCGCTGGTGGCGACGCTCGATCCCGGCAACGAGATCATTGTGCCGTCGCCGTACTGGAACGCCTATCCGCTGGTTGCGCGCATGATGAGCGCAATGCCGGTTTTCGTGCCGTGCCTGGCGGAAGATGGCTATGTGCCACGGCCGGAGGCGATTGCGGCGGCGGTGACGCCGCGGACGCGTTGGCTTGTGCTCAATTTTCCCAACAATCCGAGCGGCGCGATATGTTCGGCAGCGCAATTGGCGGCAATTGCCGAGGTGATGCGGCGCCACCCGCATGTCTGGATCATGTCGGACGACATGTACGAGCATTTGATTCACGACGGCAGCGCGAATGCGACGATGGCTGCTGTCGCGCCGGATCTGGCGGATCGGATATTGACGGTTAGTGGCGTTTCAAAGACCTATGCCATGACCGGCTGGCGGGTCGGATTTTGCGGCGGCCCGGCGCGGTTGGTTGCGGCAATGCGCAAGGTGCAGGGTCAGGCGACGGGTGGTGTTTCCGGCATCGCCCAGGCCGCTGCGGCGGCGGCATTGACCGGCGATCAGAGAATAGTCGAGGAAATGCGCGCGACCTACGCCGCACGCGGCCGCCATGTCGCCGCACGGCTCGGGGCGATTGCCGGCATTGAATGCCGCGTGCCGGCGGCGGCGTTTTATGTCTTTCCCGATATTTCGCGCTTGCTTGGGGGCGCCACGCCGGGCGGCAAGCACCTCGCGACCGACGAGGATTTTGTGAATGCCGTGCTTGATGAGGCCCATGTCGCCTGCGTTCACGGCGCCGCGTTTGGCGTGCCGGGACATGTCCGTATCAGCACCGCTTCGGGGAATGCCGTTCTGGAGGAAGCCTGCCGTCGTATGGATGGTTTTTGTAATGCCCTACGCCGGCAGAAGCCCGCCTAATCCTCCGGGTCGGCGAATTCGTCCTCGTCGTCGCCTTCGGGCGTCTCGTCCTCATCGTCGTCATAATCCGCCAAGGGGTTCTTGGCGTTGCCGTGCTTTATGGTCAGAACTTCCGTCACGCGCTCGGTTGCATAGGGCACGTCGAGGAAATCGAAGAGCGCATGCGTTTGCGGGCCCTGGACGCAGATATCTTCATACTCTATATGAAACGAATGATCCTTATGCTGTGCAATATAAGCCATGCGCGCGGCATCAGCCTTGGCGAATCGCCGAATCAGCCGATCCTTCGGCTCCTTCTTCCACCAGCCGCTACGTGCCAGGCTCTCGTGGTTCCGGGTAAGCAACACAACCGCGAGTTCGGGCATGATGGAACGCAGAAACGTCGTGTAGCTGAGGAATTTGGGCGCGCCTTGCGGGAAACGTATTTCCTTGAAGCCGTAGCAAAGCACCGAACTCTGCTGCGCCCTGGGCACGAGCACGTTGCGCATCAGGATAGTCATGTCCGCCAGCAGCTGTTGCTGGTCGATATCGGCGGCGCCATACCAGGGTACCGAGGGATCGTCGGTCCTGCCGAGGCGGGCGGCCTGCGGTGCCGAGGCGGCGCGCTTGATCCGCCGGTAGGCCATGTAAAGGCCGGCCGCGAAATCATGGTTTTCGCCGCGTATCAGAAAACCAGGTATCGCGTTCAGTATACCTTGCAGCAACGTGGAACCGCTGCGCCCGTGGCAAACGATGATGAGGCTCTTAAATCTGGCCATACGGCCCTTCCAGGCGAACGCGCTGCGGTGCGCAAGCTAATGCCGCCGAAGCGGAATGGGCGCAACATCGCCGGCCCGCGCGGGAGGCGGATCAACCTTTGGGCAATGATTGGCCCGTAACTTCCGTCGCCGTCGCAGTGACCAGGCGGGAAAAGCATGGAACAACAGGCGGCCTTGGCCGCGGGCCGGCCAGGGCGGCCGAGGGGTGCCTCGCTTGGCGTACGCCGCAAGGCGGCGGCGGAACTCGATCCGCTCATCCGCGCCGGGCTGGATGCGGCGCCGGCGGGGCTGGTGCTGCTGGACAATGAGCGCCGGGTGCGGCTCGTATCGCGGGCCGCGTCCGCGCTGCTTGGCGTGGGTCTTGCGCCGCGCAACGGCGCGACGCACATCATGCGCCTGCTGGCGCAAAGCCCATGGCTGGACGCGGCGGCGCTGCAAACGCTGGCGGCCGCGTTCAATGGCGTGGAGACGGACGCGCCGCGGCAGGTGCTGCTCTCCATTCCGGGTGCGGACGAGGCGCGCGTCGTGGCCATGGATTTGCGCCGTGCCGGCGCCGCAGGCTGGGTGGCCAGCCTGACCGACGTCACCCGCGCCCGCGAGACGCAGGACTGGCTGGTGGAGCATGCTTCCACGGACCCGATCACCGGCCTGTGGAACCGTCAGCATTTCATGCTCATGCTGCAGGACCGGCTGGACGGGCCGCAGGCCGATGGCACGGTAATCCTGTTGCTGGATCTGAAGCGCTTCAAACCTGTCAATGAAACGCTCGGCAGTGCGGCCGGCGATACGCTGCTGCGCCTGGTCGGCGGCCGGCTTGCGGGATTTGTGCGGGAGAGCGACTTGCTGGCGCGGTTCGCGTCCGACGATTTTGCCATCATGCTCGGGGAAAGGACCGATCGCGACGCGGTGACCGCGCTCAGCGGGCGCCTGGCGGAGCTGATCGCCCAGCCCTTTGTCATTGAGGGCCAGACGATCAGCATCGGCGCTCATGTCGGCGTCGCCTGCGCGCCACAGGATGGCGATACGCCAGACATCCTGGTCGCCAATGCCGGATTGGCGCTGTCGGCGGCGCGGGCGGAAACGCGGGGGCATTTGCGCTTCTTCGAACCGCGCCTGGATGAGGAAGCGCGGCGGCGGCGGGCGTTGGAAGCAGATTTGCGCCAGGCGCGTGCCCGGGGCGAACTGGAGCTGCATTACCAGCCGCAAATCGAAATGAAGCGCCAGACGGTGATCGGGTTTGAGGCGCTTCTGCGCTGGCGCAGCCCCACGCGCGGCCTGGTGCCGCCCAATCATTTCATTCCCATTGCCGAGCGGATCGGTCTGATCGGCGATATCGGCGAGTGGGTGCTGCGCGCGGCCTGCCGGGAAGCGATGGGCTGGCCCGAGGATATTACGGTCGCGGTGAATGCCTCGCCACTGCAGGTGGAAGCTGGCGGGTTCGACGGCGTGGTGGCGCGGGCGCTGCGCGAGACAAAGCTGCCGGCGCGGCGGCTGGAAATCGAAATTACCGAAAATCTTCTGCTGCGCGATAACGGCACCGTCACCAGCACATTCAAGGCGCTACAGGATATGGGCGTCGGGCTGGTGCTGGATGATTTCGGTACCGGCTACGCATCACTCAGCCAGCTTGCGCGATTCCATTTCGATAAGATCAAGATCGACCGGAGTTTCATCAGCTCGCCGGACGCGCCGCAGGGACATCAGGCCATCGTGCGGGCCATTGCGGCCTTGGGCGTCAGCCTCGGCGTGCCGACCACCGCGGAGGGGGTGGAAACGGAAGAGCAACTGGAACGAGTGCGTGACGATGGCTGCACCGCCGTGCAGGGCTATTTCTACAGCAAGCCGGTGCCGGCCGGCGCCGTCCCGGACGTGCTGACCAGGCTGAACCGGCGTGAGGTGGCACCGGCGACGGCGTAACGGACGATGACGATCACACGTACGCGGCGGGCTCGTCGCGCTGTGGCGGCATTCCCTGATGCGTTGCGACATTTCCGGGCAGGCCGGCTCGCGGACGCGGAAGCGTTGTGCCTTCGCATCCTGGCGGTCGACCCGAGCCACGCGGACAGCCTGCATCTGCTTGGCATCATCGCCGGGCGCGGCGCAGATCATCAGGCGGCGGCAAGCTGGATTAGGCGGGCGATAGAATGCGCGCCTGGCCGCGCCAGCTACCATAATAGTCTCGGCAATGTGCTCCGGCAGCTTGGTCAGGACGCGGCTGCCATCATCGCTTATCGCGAAGCCGTGCGGCTTTGGCCGGACTTCGCGGAGGCGCATGGCAATCTTGGTCTGGTACTGCGTGAGCAGGGGCAGGTTATGGAGGCGATCGCCAGCCTGCGGTGCGCGGTGGCGCTCAAACCTGATTTCACAGCGGCGCACACGGCTCTCGGCAACGCGCTGCATGATGAGGGCGCGTTCGAGGAAGCCGTTGCCTGTCATCGCCGCGCGATCGCGCACCAGCCGGGGCTTGCCGCAGGCTATTACAACCTTGCCAACGCGTTGATCGCGCTCGGCCGCGTGGCGCAGGCGGTGGCTTGTTACCGGCGCGCGCTGGAATTGCAGCCGGATTATCCGGAGGCGCTCACAAACCTTGGGAATGCCCTGCATCAAAGCGGCAATCTCGCGGAGGCGGTGGCGTGCCACCAGCAGGCGGTGGCGCTGCGTCCTGACTATGTTTATGGGCTCAACAACCTTGGCAATGCGCTGCGCGAGCAAGGGCTTCTCGATGACGCGGTAGCTTGCCACCGCCGCGCCATCGCATTGCGGCCCGGCTATCCGGAAGCGCACGTCAATCTCGGCAACGAATTGCAGGAGCAGGGGCGGCTGGATGAGGCCGTGGACGCCTATGAGCTGGCCGTTGCTCTGGCACCGCGACGGGCGGAATTCTGGCATATGCTGGCAAATACGGGACGCGTTGCGGCGGATAGCGCGCACGCACGCCGGATCGCGGTGCTGGCGGCGGAGTTGGACTCCCTTTCGGTGGCGGAGCAAATGCATTTGCATTTCGCGCTCGGCATCGTCGGGCAAGGCAAGGACGCAGCGAGTTCGTTCCGCCACCTGTTGGAAGCGAACCGGCTGAAGCGCACGACCTTCGCCTATGACGAGGCGGCGACGCTGGCAATGTTTTCGCGCATCCGCCAGACTTTCACAGCGGATTTTCTCGCCTCCCGCCGCGGCACGGGCATGGCGTCGCCCGTTCCGGTGTTCGTGGTTGGGATGCCGCGTTCGGGAACCACGCTCGTGGAACAAATCCTCGCCAGCCATAAGCAGGTGCATGGCGCCGGCGAACTGCCCGACTTGCCGCGTCTGCTCGCCGTACTGGAACGGCCGGACGCGGGGCTATGCCTGCCGGAGGCAGCGCATGTGTTGCCGCCCGAAGCCATGCGCGCCGTCGGCGCCGCCTACCTCGATGGCGTTCGAATGCGGGCGCCGAAGGCCGCGCGCATCGTGGATAAATTGCCAGGCAATTTCCTGCGGCTCGGCCTCATTCACCTCGCGCTGCCGCAGGCGAAAATAATTCATATCGCACGCGACCCGGTCGATACCTGCCTATCCTGCTTTGCCAAGCTGTTTTCCGGACATTTGCCCTACGCATATGACCTGGCGGAGCTTGGACGATTCTATCGTGCCTATGAGGGGCTGATGGCGCATTGGCGGGAGATATTGCCGCCGGGCACGATGCTGGAATTGCGTTACGAGCATCTGGTGAGCGATATCGAGACCGAGACGCGGCGTTTGCTGACCCATTGCGATTTGCCCTGGGACGATGCGTGTCTGGCCTTTCACGAAAACCGGCGTGCCGTGCAAACCTTCAGTGCTACACAGGTGAGAAGGCCGCTTTACGCGTCATCGATCGGCCGCTGGGGCGCCTACGGTCATCTCGCAGGGCCGTTGCTGGAGGCGCTTCGGCAGTAAGGAACCATTTCTTTTTTGAAAGAAAGAGCACTATGTTGAGCCTGTCGGCGCTTGAGATGAAGTTGTAATCCGAGCGCGTGCTAGTGAATCTCTACGACCGATTGGCTCGGAGTAATAATAAAAGGTTCTTGGCTCTTTTTTAAAAAAGAACTCTCATTCTATCCTGGCGCCAAGCCGCCCCGCCAGATCCTGAATGAACTGCCACGCCACGCGGCCGGAACGACCGCCGCGTGTCACCGACCACTCGGTTGCCTCCGCGCGCAGTTGGTCGGTTGACAAAACGAGCCCGTATGCCGCGGCGTATGCCTGCACCATGCGGAAATAGGTGGCCTGGTCGCAGCCGTGAAAGCCGAGCCAGAGGCCGAAACGGTCCGATAGAGAGACCTTCTCCTCCACCGCCTCGCCCGGGTTGATGGCGCTGCCTTGTTCGTTATCCACCATGTCGCGCGGCATCAGGTGGCGGCGGTTGCTGGTGGCGTAGAACAGCACAGTCGACGGCCGGCCCTCGATGCCGCCGTCCAGCACGGATTTCAGCGCCTTGTAGTCGCTATCCTGACGCTCGAAGGAGAGGTCATCGCAGAACACCAGGCAGCGCCGGTCCGCGCCGCGGAGCGCGGCGAGCAGGGCAGGCAAGGTGGCGATATCCTCGCGGGCGATTTCGATCAAAGCGAGGCTGCCCGGCTGATCCGCGTTCACCGCCGCATGGACGGCTTTCACCAGGCTGGATTTGCCCATGCCGCGGGCGCCCCAGAGCATGGCATTATTGGCGGGCAGCCCGGCGGCAAAGCGGCGCGTGTTGGCGAGCAGGATGTCGCGGGCGCGGTCAATGCCCTGGAGCAGGGCCATGTCCACGCGGGCGACACGCGGCACGGCGCTGAGCCGACCCTGGGCGCCGCCGCGATCCGGGTGCCAGACGAAGGCGTCCGCTTCGTGCAAGGCGGGCGGCGGCGGCGGCGGCGGCGAAAGCCGCTCCAGCGCCGTCGCGATGCGGGCGAGGATGGGCAGAAGGTCGGACATTGGGCCTCGGAACGGGCGGGCGCTTGACGGGTGGGGGGC
>DATJOH010000591.1:0-5656 GCA_035507235.1 Acetobacteraceae bacterium | reverse complement strand
ATGTCGCGATTGAAAATGAAGCCGCCGCCGCTGAGGCAGACGCCGCGATGGGCGCGGACATAGACCGGCTTGCGGTATTTCGCCGCGATGGCATCGGCGCGGGCGAGCAGGCGTTCCGCGCGTGCGATGAAGAAGCGTGCGCCGGGAAAGGCGGGCGGCATTTTCAGCAGCAGCGCGATGCCGCTGCGTTCGAGGCGATCATGCTCCGCCGCTTGTGGGCTATCGGGTGGGATACGCAATAATTTTACGCCGAGCACGTGGCCGGTGCGGTCTACCACCAATTGCCGCGCCTCCGCCTTGGTCAATACGCGTACGCCAAGCTTTTCCGCGGCGTCGCGTAACGGTCGATACAGGCCGATGCCGTAGCCGACGGCACTCTTGGTTGCCGGCAGGAAGGCGCGGTGGCCGCGTGCCGCCGGCGGCGCAAGGGCGGCGAAACGCGCGGACAATGTGCTATCGGAATGATACAAATAATAATCGGGCGGCGGATAGGAGGTTTTGTTGGGAAACAGGCGCGGATTGAACGCGACGCCGTGTGCCATCAGCCAGTCGAGTTGTGCCGGACTTTCCTCGCAGAAGCGGCGCAACGTGGCGTCAGACACCGCGCCCCCCACCTCCGCTTGCAAATAGGCGAACATGGCTTCCGGCGTATCGGCGACGCCGGCGGCGCGCTGGATGGTCGTACCGCCGCCGGCATAGATGACGCCGCCGTTCATGGCAGTGGCGCCGCCGCCATGAAACCGGTCCACCGCGACGACGCTGTGGCCGCGCTGGGCGGCCTCGAGCGCGGCCGAAACTCCGGCGCCGCCGTAGCCGACCACGACCAGATCCGCTGCCTCGTCCCACTGGACCGCGTCCGCGCTGCCGGCCACATGGGGCGGCTCCACGGCGGAAAACCAGTGCGGCGACCCGGGCGACTCCGTCTCCGCCATATGCTTCCCCCTCGGCAGGGCAGGATGGCGCATGGCCACAAGGGCGGCAACGCAGCCGCGACGGCGGCGACACATTGCTTTACGGGGGCCGCGCGCTATGCCAAGGGGGCCGTAAGTTAACGCTGAACAGGTGCGCGCCCGATGCCGAAGGTTACGTATATTTCGCAGGAGGGGGAGGAGCGGACGGTGGAAACCTCCGTCGGCATGACCGTCATGCGCACCGCCATCGCGCAGGGCATTCCCGGCATCGACGCCGATTGCGGCGGGTCCTGCGCGTGCGCCACATGCCATGTGTATGTAGACCCGGCATGGGCGGATAAATTGAAGGCGCCCGAGAGTGCTGAAACCGACATGCTGGATTTTGTGATCGACCGGCAGCCGACTTCGCGACTTTCATGCCAGATCGAAATTACCGAGGCGTTGGATGGGCTAATTGTAAGAACGCCGACGACGCAGCATTGAGGCAAAGGAAGATTCTTCTTTTTCTGAAGAAAAAGAAGCAAAAAGACTTTTGCTCGTTTGTCGTGGGTCAGATCGTTCTGCTTACGACCTCCTTCATGATTTCAGACGTCCCGCCGTAAATCCGCTGCACGCGCGCGTCGCGCCACATCCGCGCGATCGGATATTCGTTCATGTAACCGGCGCCGCCATGCAATTGCAGAGCAGTGTCCACCATCTCCCACTGCATTTCCGTGTGCCAGAGTTTCGCCGCCGATCCCTCTGCGGCAGTCAGTTCCTTCCTGATATGGCGCTGCAGGCACCAATCCACATGCGCCCAGCCGACTTGCAGCTTGGTGGCCAGGTCAGCGAGGGTAAACCTGGTGTTCTGGAACTCGAACACCGTCTTGCCGAAGGCTCTGCGGTCCTTGGTGAATTTCACCGCCTCATCGAACGCACGCTGCGCCGCAGCCTGGGCACCCACGGCGATCGAAAGCCGTTCCTGCGGCAACTGGCTCATCAGATAGACGAAACCCTTGTTTTCCTCGCCGAGGCAGTTGGTGATTGGCACGCGCACATCGTCGAAAAACAACTCCGACGTGTCGGCGGCGTTCTGGCCGATTTTGTCGAGATTGCGGCCGCGGGCGAAACCCTCACGCTCTTTTTCCACCAGTATGAGGCTGGTGCCCTTGGCGCCGCGGTCCGGATCGGTCTTCGCAACGACAATCACCAGGTCGGCGTTCTGGCCGTTGGTGATGTAGGTCTTGCTGCCCTTGACGACATAGTGATTGCCGTCGCGCCGCGCCGTGGTCCTGATGCCCTGCAAATCGCTGCCGGCGCCAGGCTCCGTCATGGCAATGGCGGTGATCGCCTCGCCGGAGACCAACTTCGGCAGCCAAAACTGCTTCTGCTCCTCACTGCCATAGGCGACGATGTAGTCCGCAACGATATCCGATTGCAGGCTGAAGCCGAGCGTGGCGCCGCTATAGGCGAGTTCCTCGTCGATAACGGCATTGTAACCGAAATCTAGGCCGACACCGCCATATTCCTCCGGCACCGTGGGGCACAGCAAGCCGGCCTCACCGGCACGGCGCCACACCGCGCGGTCCACAATGCCGGCTTCCTCCCACGCATCGACGTTGGGAAGCACCTCCCGCTCGAGGAATTTGCGCACCTGGTCGCGGAATACCGCGTGGTCTGCGCCGTAAGCGGTGCGATGGGCGGTGTTTAGCATTCCTGCCTCCCTGGTTGCGCCCGGCTATGTACTAACTGGTTAATTAATTCAAGATGGAAGGCAAAAGGAAGGGTTCTTTTTTGAAAAAAAGAACCAAAAAACTTTTACTCATGACGGGCAGCATAGGGTTCGCTGGATTGAACGTACGCCGGACGCCAAGTTCAAAAGTTTTTTGTTTCTTTTTTTCAAAAAAGAAATACTTCTTCACTTCCATAACGCACGCCCAACGCGCGAACCGCTTTCGCGGCCAAGGCGCGTTGCGATGACGTTCCCGGCGGCGCACAGGGCTTCCAGGTTTATGCCTGTTTCGATGCCCATGCCGTGCAGCATGTAAACGATATCCTCGGATGCAACGTTTCCCGATGCGCCCTTTGCGTAGGGGCAGCCGCCTAGTCCTGCCACCGCGCCATCGATGGTTGCAACGCCAAGCTGCAAACACGCGTAGATGTTCGCAAGCGCCTGGCCGTACGTGTCGTGGAAATGCACGGCAACGCGCTCCAGGCCGATAGCGTCTGCGACGCGCGCGACGACGTCGCGCGCCTGCGTCGGCGTGCCGGCGCCGATCGTGTCGCTTACCGCGACTTCGGAGCAGCCCATTTCGATGAAGGTACGGCACATCGACACCACCGCGGGCGGGGCAATGCGGCCCTCATAGGGGCAGCCGAGCGCGCAGGAGGCGTAGCCGCGCACGAACACGCCGTCGGCGCGGGCTGCTTCCACCACCGGCCAGAAACGTTGCAGGCTGTCGTTGATGGAACAATTTATGTTGCGGCGAGAGAAGGTTTCCGAGGCGGCGCCGAATACCGCGATTTCCTTGACCCCCGCGGCGCGGGCCCGTTCGTAGCCGGCGATGTTGGGCACCAGGGCGGAATAACGTATGCTGGCACGCTTCTTCAATTCGCCGAATACGAGTTCGCTATCCGCCATTTGCGGCACCCAGCGGGGCGAGACGAACGCGCCGGCTTCGATACGCTTGCAGCCGGCGGCGGCCAGCGCTTCCACGAGTGCCACCTTGGCTTCAACCGAAATGTTCACGGCTTCATTCTGCAAACCGTCGCGCGGGCCGACTTCGACGATTTGCACCCGGCGCGGCGGACTCACGCCGTTTCGGCCGGCGCGAATTCCACCAGCACGCTCCCTTCCGCCACCATGTCGCCCACCGCTACCGGAAGATGTTTTACCACGCCATCGAACGGCGCGGTAACGCTCAATTCCATTTTCATCGCTTCCAGCGTGAGCAATATCGATCCTTTCGGGGCTGCATCGCCAACCGCGACGCCGACGCGGGTGACGCGCGCCGGAATGGGGGCGGTAAGCTTGCCTTCCGCGCGGCGCTCGGTGCGCGGCGGTGCCAGCGGGTCGATGACGCCGACTTCGTAATTGCGGCCCCGCAACACGACGGTGCGTCCTTCCGGAGCCGGTAATACGCGCAGCCGATGCAGCACCCCATCCAGGCGCAGCAAGCCGTTTTCCAGGGATGCCAGGACATCCTGGCCGGAAATCGTCAGTCGCCAGGTGCCATCGGATCGCGCGTGGGCGCGCGCGGCGTGCCGTGTGCCGTTCAGCAGCAACGAAAAATCCTGATAGCCCTCGCCGTTCAAGCGCCATGCGTCGGCGATGGCCCAGGGTGAGTGGGGATCGGCGGCGTGGATGGTGCCGTGATGCGACGAGAGCGCATCGAGCGCGGCCGCGGCGAGCACGACCTGCGCATCGGCGGCGGCCGGCGGCTCCAGCACGTTCGGATGGCGCGCGATGAAGCCGGTGTCCACCACGGCATCGGCGTAATCCGGTTCGGCGGCGACGGCGCGCAGCAGATCGAGATTGGTGCGGACACCGGTAACTTCGCAGCGATCGAGCGCCGCGCGCAGGCGCGCCACCGCGGCGGCTCGGTCGGGGCCGTGCACGATCAGTTTTGCGATCATTGGGTCGTAGTAGGGCGTGATCGCGTCGTCCTCGCTGACGCCGGCATCGACGCGTATGCCCTCGCCATCCGCCGGCAGGCGCAGATGGCGCAGCGTGCCGATGGAGGGCAGGAAATCGCGCGACGGATCCTCGGCGTAGATGCGTGCTTCGATCGCGTGACCATCGATGTGCAACGCTCCCGCGGCTGCCGGCAATTTTTCGCCGGCGGCGACACGCAACTGCCATTCAACCAGGTCGAGGCCGGTGATCAGTTCCGTTACCGGATGTTCCACTTGCAGGCGCGTGTTCATTTCCATGAAGTAGAAATTATCGCCCTCGGCAATGAATTCCACCGTGCCCGCGCCGACATAGCCGACCGCGCGCGCCGCCGCGACGGCGGCCTCGCCCATGGCGGCGCGGCGCGACGGTTCCATGCCGGGCGCCGGCGCTTCCTCCAGCACTTTCTGGTGACGCCGCTGCACGCTGCAATCGCGCTCGAACAGCGAAACGCAGTTGCCGTGCGTATCGGCGAAAACCTGGATTTCAATGTGGCGCGGCCGGCCAAGATATTTCTCGATGAGAATGCGATCGTCGCCGAAAGACGCCAGTGCCTCCCGCTGCGCGCTTTCCACGCCGTCGCGCAGCGCGTCGGGATGCTCGACAACGCGCATGCCCTTGCCGCCGCCGCCGGCCGAGGCCTTGATCAGCACCGGATACCCGATCTTCTCTGCCTCGGCGGCAAAGATGGCAAAATCCTGGGCGGCGCCGTGATAGCCGGGCACCAGCGGCACGCCGGCTTCCGCCATCAGCGCCTTGGCCGCCGCCTTCGATCCCATGGCGCGAATGGCGGCAGCGGGGGGCCCAACGAAGGTGACAGCGGCCTCGGCGCATGCGGCGGCGAATTCAGCGTTTTCGGAAAGAAACCCGTACCCCGGATGGATCGCCTGGGCACCGCTTCGCCGCGCCGCATCTAGCACGCCTGCAATCGAAAGATAGCTTTCCCGCGCCGGCGCTGCACCGATCAAATAAGCTTCGTCCGCCTCGCGGACATGCAATGCATTCCGGTCGGCCTCCGAATAGACTGCAATGCAGCGCATGCCCATGCGCCGCGCGGTGCGCATGACGCGGCAGGCAATTTCACCGCGATTGG
>DATJOH010000590.1:0-2080 GCA_035507235.1 Acetobacteraceae bacterium | reverse complement strand
GGTGCCGGTAGCGGGTGACGACGACGCAGCGCTGCGCCGTCTGCTCGCGGAGGAGGATGCGGCGCTGCTCGCGGATCGGACTTACCTACGCGGCGGGCCGGACCCGGATTTCGCGACATTGCGGGCCCGGCTGCTCGCCATGGCGCGTCCGGTGTTTCCACTGGAAGGGCGGGACGCCCTGGCACTCGGCGCAAGACCGGGGCCCGCCGTCGGCGAAGCGCTGCGGGCGACGCGGGCGGTGTGGCTCGCCGGCGGCTGCGTGGCGGACAAGGCGGCGCTGCTCCCGGTGCTGCGCGCCCGGCTGGATGACAGAACGGCGACACATTGCTAGAGAGCCCGCGCCTTTCCGCCCCGGACCCAGCATGAAAATCGTCGCCTGTAACAGCAACCGACCGCTGGCCGAGGCCGTCGCCGCGAGCCTCAACATACCGCTGACCCGCGCCTCCGTCCGCCGCTTCGCCGACCTCGAGGTGTTCGTGGAAATCCAGGAGAATGTGCGCGGCGAGGACGTGTTCGTTCTGCAATCGACCAGCTATCCGGCAAACGACAATCTGATGGAGCTGCTGATCATGCTGGATGCGCTGCGGCGGAGCAGCGCGCGGCGCAAGACGGCGGTGATCCCGTATTTCGGCTATGCGCGGCAGGACCGCAAAAGCAGCCCGCGCACGCCGATCAGCGCCAAGCTGGTGGCCAATCTGATTACCGAGTCGGGTGCGGACCGCGTGCTGACACTCGATCTGCATGCCGGACAAATCCAGGGGTTCTTCGATATTCCCGTGGATAATCTGTTCGCGGCGCCGCTGTTCGCCGCCGACATACGGGCGCGCTACGCCGGACGCGACATCATGATCGTTTCGCCGGACGTGGGCGGCGTGGTGCGTGCGCGGGCGCTGGCGACAAGGCTGAACGTCGATCTCGCCATCATTGATAAAAGGCGCGAGCGCGCGGGCATTTCCGAAGTGATGAACGTGATTGGCGACGTGGACGGCCGCGACTGCATTCTGGTTGATGACATCTGCGATTCCGGCGGCACGCTGTGCAATGCCGCGGATGCGCTGATGGCGAATGGCGCGAAATCCGTTGGCGTTTATGTCACCCACGGCGTGCTGTCGGGCGGCGCGGTGGCGCGCATGGCGGCGGCGCCGATCGAAATGACCACCATTACCGACAGCATCGCGGCGACCGAGGCGGTGCGGATATCGCAGAGCATGCGGCAGCTGACGATCGCGCCGCTGCTGGCGGAGGCGATGAAGCGGATTTCAGAGGAAACTTCGGTTAGTAAGTTGTTTGATTGATAAGAAGAAGGAAGTATTTCTTTTTTGAAAAAAAGAAACAAAAAACTATTGCTCTTAATGGCCGGCAGCGAAGCTAAACAGGTAGCCTCAATGTCGCCGAAACAGAGAAAAGTTTTTTGGTTCTTTTTTTCAAAAAAGAACATCCTTTCTTACCTCCCGATTGGTATGACCCATTGTTGCTAAAATGCCCCTTCTGGTTCCTGCGCCACGGCGAGACCGACTGGAATCGCGAAAACCGCACGCAAGGCAGCACTGATATTCCGCTCAATGACACCGGCCTGCGGCAGGCGCGGGATGCGGCCGCTTTGTTGGTGAACCGTGACATTACCCGCATTATCGCCTCGCCTTTGCAACGCGCCATGGCGACCGCCGAAATCGTTGCGACAATGCTCGCGGTGCCGGTAACCGTGTGCCGTGATTTGCGCGAGGCGAATTTCGGCCGGCACGAGGGCGAGGTAATGGGCGCCTGGTTTGCCGCCTGGGTGGACGGCGCGGTGGCGCCGGAGGGCGGCGAAAGTTTTGCGGCCGTGCAGGCGCGCGCTATTGCCGCCGTCAACGGCGTGCTGGCCGATGGCGGCACGCCGCTGCTGATCGGCCATGGCGGTTTTTTCCGCACGGTGCGCGCGGCCATGGGTTTTCCGGCTTCGGTCCGCACACCGAATGGCGTGCCGCTGTTCTGCGCGCCGGACGGCGAGGCATGGGAAATGCGGCAATCCTAGGGCCCGCCGGCGATGCGGATCGGCTCCCCGTTTTCACGGCGGCAACCGCCGCACCGCGGCTTGGGG
>DATJOH010000589.1:0-2035 GCA_035507235.1 Acetobacteraceae bacterium | reverse complement strand
CAGGGCAGCGTCACGCGGACGATGGCGCAACTGGCACGCCCCGGTCAAACGTGGCCGGCGGATGCGGCCGGGCGCCTGGACGGATGCACATTGGCGTGGCGGCGCTATCCTGTCGCGGGGCAGCCCCGGTGATGCTATCCCTTCCGCACCATGCGCAACGTCTGCGAGGTACTGTTGCCCGCCGCCTGGAGCATCTGGTGCCTCTATTGGTTCGGTGCGGCGTTCGCGACCAAGCCGGCTCGCCGGTCCGAAAGCCTTCGGTCGCGGCTGACGCATTACGTGCCGTTGATACTGGCGGTGATGCTGCTGTCGTCGCCGCATTTTGCCGGCCATTTGCTGGATCAGCGATTCCTGCCACGCTCCGCCGCATTGTTCTGGATCGGCGCCGTTCTGCTGCTCGGCGGCCTGCTGTTCAGTGTCGCCGCGCGCCGTCATCTCGGCGGCAACTGGAGCAGTCGCGTCACATTGAAGGAAGGACATACGCTCACGCGCAGCGGTCCGTATCGCGTGGTGCGGCATCCGATCTACACCGGGATTCTGCTGGCCATGGCCGGCAATGCGATCGCGCTGGGCGAATGGCGCGGACTGGTCGCCGTGCTGCTGACCCTCGCGGCGTTCCTGCACAAAATCCAGATCGAAGAACGCTACATGCTGGAACAATTCAGCGAAGCGTATGAACGCTACCGGCGGGAAGTCGCGGCGTTGATACCGGGCGTGCTGTAGTACCCGCAGGCGGGGTCGGCTGTTGGCGCACGCGTTGCGCTTGCCGTCCCCGGGCCTCGCGCCCATGATCCCGGTGGTTGTGCCCGACCGGCCGCGAGGACCGCCAAGACGGCCGCCTGCGGCGGGGCCGGGCTGGTCGCTTGATCGTTTGGCATCGAACGGGAGGAAACCAATGATCGATCTTTATTTCTGGCCTACGGGCAACGGCAAGAAGGTGGTGATCCTGCTTGAGGAACTGGGGCTGCCTTATACCTTCAAGCCGATCAATATCGGCCGCGGCGACCAGCTTACGCCGGCGTTTCTTAAAATTTCCCCCAATGGCCGGATGCCGGCCATCGTCGACGACGAGCCGCTGGGCGGCGGCGAGCCGATCTCGATTTTTGAATCCGGCGCGATTATGATGTATCTCGCGGAAAAGACCGGACGGTTCTGTCCGGCGGACCCGCGCGGAAAATACGATGTCGCGCAATGGGTGAGCTGGCAACTGGCCAATCAGGGCCCGAAGCTCGGCGAGCAAGGCCATTTCCGGCGGGCACTCGAGAGCGGCACCAACGGGGATCTGTCGTACGCGATTCGCCGATTCGACAACGAGGCGCATCGCATCTTCGGGGTGATGAATCTCGGGTTGTTTGGGAAGCGCTATCTTGCGGCTGGCGAGTACACCATTGCCGACATGATCTGTTATCCCTGGGCGTCGAGCTGGGCCACGCGCAAGATCGACATCGACGAGTTTCCGAACGTGAAGCGGTGGCTGGAGGAAATCGGCGAGCGCCCGGCCGTGAAGAAGGCAATGGCGCTGGGGCCGGAATTCCGCGAAGACCCGGCTTCCATCAGCGCCGAAGAGCAGGCGCGGCGGCGGAAACTGGTCGGGGATCAACGGGCGCAGCCGATTCCGGCGGAATGGCTGGCTGCCGCGCAGTGATTCACCTTCCCCGTCAGGGCCGGGCCTGATCCGGCCGTGACGGGGCGCATCGACAATAAATGGGAGGAAGCAAGCCGATGACCTATGATCTGTTGATCCGCAACGGACGCATCGTGGACGGCTCCGGCATGTCGGCGTTTCGCGGCGATGTCGCGGTGAAGGACGGCAAGATTGTCGAGATCGGAAAGCTCACCGGCGCCGCGGCGAAACGCACCGTCGATGCCCAGGGCGCCGTGGTGGCGCCCGGCTTTATCGACAACCATTGCCATTACGACGCGCAGGTGACCTGGGATCCGCTGTGCTCCTATTCGTGCGACCATGGCGCTACTTCGGTGATCTTCGGCAACTGTTCCTTGTCGTTGGCCCCGGTCAAAAAGGACCGGAAGCAGC
>DATJOH010000588.1:0-3740 GCA_035507235.1 Acetobacteraceae bacterium | reverse complement strand
GCGCCTGGCTGGCCGGGCGGGCGGAGCAGCTTGCGCCGTTGGTGGCGGCACATCCGGCAATCGCGGAAATTGCATATCCGGATCGCGTGCGGGCGCTGTTCGCGTCGGGGCGGCATGCGCAGGCGGCGTGGACGCTGCTGTTCTATGCGCTTTGGTATCAGGCGCATATCGTGGGGGCCAAAGTGGATGGCGACGTTTTAGAGGTGTTAGACAACGAATAAAAGGAGAGTGTTTCTTCTTCTTTGCAAACGCCGCAGGCGGAGCATTGCCCCGCCTGCGTTGTTACACTTTAGCCCGGGTGGTCGTGGTTCTCGCCCGGGTGGGGCGCCGGCGCGGGGTGCGGTGCGGGCCGGGGCATTGGATGCGGCGCGCCCATCGGATGCTGCATGCCCATGCCGGGCGTTGAATGCGGCTGCATGGGCGCGGGATGCGGCATGGTCGCCGGGCGTGGCATTGGCATGGGATGCGGCGCGCCGCCGTAAGGCGAGGCGTGCATCGGCGGCGCCATGTGCGGTGCCGCGTGCGGCACCGGGTGTGGGCCGGGCGCCGGCATGCCGGGATGCGGACCGGGCGCACCTGCGGTGACCGGGTGCGGGCCGGGGGCGCCGCCATGGACCACGCCGGGGCCGCTGAAGGCGGCCGGGCGCGGCGTGGCCGCGATAGGCGGACGGCCGTGGTTCACGGCGGCCCGGAGATCAGGGTTGCGCGCGGCTTCCTGAAAATGCTGCGTCTGCATCGGCGTTGGCCGCACATGCTCGGCGTGGGCGAAGGCTAACTGCGCCGGTGTTGGGCGCGCCACTATGCCGCCGGGTCCATTGAAGCTCGCGCGTTCAACGTTGCGAACCACAATCGGCCTTTCGTAAACATTGGCGACGCGTACACCACCGAAATTGTTGACGGCACGATTGTAGAAGAAGTGATGGTCACGCCAGTAACCGCCTTCGAATCCGACGCCGGTGTAGCCGAAGCCGTAATCGATGCCGCCGTAATAACCGACTTCCGGGCCCCAATAGCCTTGGTTGAAGATATAGGCGCCGTTGTTCCAACCCCAGTAGCCAGGGGTCCAGAGCAGGCCGGGTTCGGGGGGCATCACCCAGGTGCCGGGCACCCAGTAATAGCCGTAATCGCCGTAGGCCCAGTAGCCGGGCGTCCAGATATAGCCGGGGTCGGGAAGGGGCGGCTGCTCGTAAACAGGCAGCGGCGGCGGCGCGACATTGACGGAAATGCCAATACCGAATTGCGCCGCCGCCTGGTGCGCCGGGATGGCAACCATGGGGGCGGCAAGCAATGCTGCCGCCAGCACCGTGGCGGAAACAGCGGAAAAACGATGAATTCGCATGGAAGTAATCCTCGGGTCCTTTGCAGCTGACCAATTAGGGGACGAAATTGTCAATAACATGGCAAGTTTGGAATCAGAGTGTTGCTACCGGCTTTGCCTACTTCTTGCCCTAGTTTTTAGCGGGTTTGATCAGCGTGATTTCGCCGACCAGGCATACGGCGTGTGACGTGTTCAGGCGGATGGTGAGCAGATTGCTGCAGACTTCGTTGTTACCGGGAATCGGCTCGTAGGTGAAACCGCGCGTATCGACCGACAGCCCGACGCAATCGCTTCGCATTTTCGCCCGATAGACCGAATGATCGTTCATGTAGAACAGGATCTGGGTATCATCAGGCACCTCTGTGTGATCGATGCGATTGGTTTGGATGCAGGTGCTTGGTTCCGCGCGCGCGCCGAGCGGCAGGGATGCGAGTAGCGCGGTGGTCAGCAGAAATTTCAGCATGGGTTACCTCCCTGGCGCGGCCGTCTCGGCTGCACCTAAAAATGCGGCCAAAGGCCGGGCGTCGCAACTTCCACGAGATGCGCATCGGGGTCGCGGAAATAGAGGCTGGTGCCGCCGCGGGGCCAGGTGATGCGGCTCTCCACCGGGACTGACGCCGCCGCGAGGTGGGCATTCCATGTGGCGAGCTCGCCCCACGGGATGGCGAAGGCAAGGTGGACGGTGCCACTGCCGTCGTGGCCGGGGAGGACGCCGCCCGGGGTGGGCGAGGGCGCGGCCGAGGCGCCGCGGCGGAACAGCAGGAGCACGCCGCCGCCAGGAACGGCGAGCGCCACCATGCGTGCATCCTCCAGCACGAGCTCGAGGCCGAAGAGACGTTGGTAGAAGTCGCGCGAGGCGGCGAGGTCGGCGACATAGAGGGAGGTTTCCAGCAGGTGACTGACGCGGGGGACGGGATCCGACATCGGGGGCTTCCGGTTTGCGTTGGGACGGACGGCGGGACGGGGAGGACAGGATGAGCGGTAACGCGGGGGAAAGGGTGCGCGTTTCCGGCGTCGGCGGCGAGGTGGCGGGCGCCACCGTATCCAATCCGGCATGATGCGGCCGCTCGAAGGGCTTACGGGCAAGGCGTCCTGGGTTTTTCTGCTGCTTGTGCTTGTGATGCCGCGCGCGCATGCGGACCCGCAGGAGGTGGAGGAAGGCGAACCGATTACCATCGAGGACGCCACCACCAACGATGTGGGTGAGCTATCGCTGCAATATTCGGGGACCTATACGCGCATTGCAGATGCCGGCACGCAGGCATTGCTGGAACAGGGGCCGACCTTCAAGCTCGGCGTGTTCAAGGATGTGCAGGTTTCGCTCAATCCTTATTACGGCACCGGGTCGGCGCCTGGGCATAATTCCGGAGTCGTGCTGAGCGACGTCAAAGTGCAGCTCAATCAACAGACGATCTATATTCCGACCCTCGCGGTTGACGTGTTTTACGGGGTGCCGTTCGGCGCCGGGGATAAATCGGCGAACTACATATTCCGCGCCGTCGCCTCCAAATTGCTGGGGTCCTCGGAAGATTCACCGACGCTGCATCTCAATCTGACGGATACACATCTTTCGACGCCGGATTTCGGCGGACGCAAGGATCAGTTGCAGGCGGTGTTCGGGGGATCGTTCCTAATTGCGAGGAACGCGGCGCTGGTGGGGGATGTGGTTTTCGGCGCTGCGGAGGAGGCGGGGCGGGACGCGACGTTTGTTGAGGTGGGCTACAGCCGCGACCTGCCGCACGATTGGAAATTGGAGGTGGGCGTGGGGCGCCAGGTGGATGGCGACACGTGGGAGGTATTTCTGTCGATCGAGAAAGAGGTACAGATATTCTGACGCGGGGTGTTGATGGACAGGACAGCCGTCTTCGCAGGCGCCAACATCGCGAAGGGCGATGTGTGCCACGGCTTGTCATTCAGGGTCCGTGCGCGATGGGAAACGCTTCGCCAGCGCCGCGGATTACGGCGGCCCGGTTGGCGGATGATAGCTGTCCGGGTCGACGGCCTTGATGCAGGTGACGTCGCCGCGGGCGACGCCGCCGGGCTCGCAGTATTCGATGAGAAGGTCGAGCAGCGGGTCCGGCAAGGTGGCGGGGTCGATGATGATGTTGTGGTTGTGGCAGATCTCCACGATCAGTTCGGCAACGCCGGTTTTTTGCTCCGGGTCGGCGGTTAGCTCGACGTCGATCGCCTTGATGGTTTCACGCAGGATTTCGCGACGGTCGGGGTTTTCCGTGGTGATGTGCACGAACGCGTCGCGCAGCGCGCGGCGGCGGGGGTCGGCGCGCAGCGTGGCGGCGATCTGATCGCGGGATTGTTTCGTGGTGGTGGTTGCGCCGGTGAGGCGGGCTTCCAGCGCGAGGCACGCGCGCGCGGCGCCGATCAGCGCAATGAAAAGACGGCCAGGGGCGATTGGCTTGAGGGA
>DATJOH010000587.1:0-4839 GCA_035507235.1 Acetobacteraceae bacterium | reverse complement strand
CCATCCGGCGCTCCGTCGAACCTGTACAGTTCTCGGTATTGGCCTGCTAGGGTGGGCGAGACAGTCACTAACCCGATCAGGCAGCTTGCCGTGATTGTGCTACGCAACATGCGCGATCTCCACAACTAGCGGTGAACCGTCAGGGGCACCGAAACATGCGCCAGAAAACGACCGATACTAGCCCGGATTGAGAAGATGCTCTTTTCTGTTGACGGCGCAACTAGAAAGTTTGGCAATATCCCCCCAGAATGCGTTATGAATTAAGGTAAACGCTTTCGCCGCACCTAATTCTGCGGCACCTCGATCCGAGCCTTCGCCCCGAGCCGCTGCAAAACCACCGCCCGGTGGTCCCGCGCTTTCTGGCGGCTGGTGAATTTTCGGGTCTCAGTTAGCAGACCGCCCTCCCACCGGCCAACAGGTCACGGCGCCGCGGTGCTGATCTTGAAGGTGGTCACCGGAACAGGCGGCTTCGGTAAGTCGGTCTCCGCTCAACCTCCCATTGCGGGCATCGCGCCCCACGCATATCCGCCATCCGCTTTTGTTACCCAAGCCCGAAAGCAACGACCGGAAAACCAATATAACTTATTGAAAAGTTTGGCGCGCCCGGAAGGACTCGAACCTCCAACCCCCAGATTCGTAGTCTGGTGCTCTATCCAATTGAGCTACGGGCGCCCGGCGGGAGGCGGGGGATGTAGCGGAGGGTCGGCGGCCACGCAACCCCGCGGCGTGAGGCGGGACGGGGGGCTCCTATGCGGCCTTCTCAAGCTCTCGCAGCACGCTTTCGCCCATCACACCCGTGCCCACGCGCGCCGCGCCCGGGGCCATGATGTCCGCGGTGCGCAGGCCGTTCGCCAGCACGCGCACCACCGCCGCCTCGATCAACCCGGCTTCCTCGGCCAGCGCGTAACTATGGCGCAGCAGCATGGCGAGGCTCAGGATTTGCGCCAACGGGTTGGCGATGCCGCGGCCGGCAATGTCCGGCGCGCTGCCGTGGATCGGCTCGTACAGTGCGTGCCGCCCGCCGTCCGGCCGCACTTCCCCGAGCGTCGCGGAAGGCAGCATGCCGAGGCTGCCGGTTAACTGGCCGGCAAGGTCGGACAGAATATCGCCGAACAGGTTGCTGGTGACGACCACGTCGAACTGTTTTGGCGCCCGCACGAGCTGCATGGCGCAATTATCCGCCAGCACGTGCGTCAAATCCACGTCGTCGAATTCAGCGTCGCGTAGCGCCATCATCACCTGGCGCCACAGCAGGCCGCTTTCCATGACGTTGGATTTTTCCACGCTGGCCACACGCTTGCCGCGCGTGCGCGCCAGCGTGAATGCCACCCGGCCGACGCGTTCGATTTCCGCCGTCGTGTAAACCTCGGTATTGACGCCGCGACGCTGCCCGTTCGGCAACGTTTCGATACCGCGCGGCTCACCGAAATAAATGCCGCCCGTGCTTTCGCGCACGATCATGAGATCCATGCCCTGCACGATGTCGGGCTTCAGACTGCTGGCGGAAACCAGCGGATCATACACCTTCGCCGGACGCAGATTCGCGAACAGGCCAAGCTCGCGCCGCAAACCGAGGATCGCGATTTCCGGCCGCTTGTCAAACCCAAGCTTGTCCCAGCTCGGGCCGCCGACCGCGCCGAACAGCACCGCATCAGCCTCCTTCGCCAGCGCCACGGTCGCTTCGGAAAGCGGCGTGCCGCGGGCGTCGATGGAGGCGCCGCCGACCAGATCTTCCTCGATCTCGAAACGAATGCCGCGGCGGCGCTCCAGCCAGTCGAGCAGCCGGCGCGCCTCGCGCATCACCTCCGGGCCAATGCCGTCGCCCGCCAGGACCAGGATCTTGCGCACCTCGCTCATACTTGTCCCCCAACCGCCGCGCTACGCGGCGGATATTTCCGGCAGCCACGGTTGCCGCGCGTGGCGGGCCGCTTCGAACGCATCGATCGCCCCGGCGCGTGCCAGCGTCTGGCCGATTTCGTCGAGTCCCTGCAACAGCATGTCCCGCCGATGGGAATCGATCTCGAAGGGGATTTTGCTCCCGTCCGGGCGCACCACCATTTGCGCGCCAAGATCGACCGTTATGCGGGCATTGCCGCCCAGGCGCGCATCTTCCATCAGCATATCGCACATTGCGCGCGGCAGCCGCACCGGTAGGATGCCGTTCTTGAAACAATTATTGTAGAAAATATCGGCGAAATCCGGTGCGATCACGCACCTTATGCCGAAATCCAGCAGCGCCCAGGGCGCATGCTCGCGCGACGATCCACAGCCGAAATTCTCATGCGCAATCAGGATTTCGGCCTGCCGGTACGGGTCGCGGTTCAACACGAAATCGGGCCGCTCGGCGCCCGTCTCGTCAAAGCGCAGCGTGTCGAACAGATGCACGCCGAGGCCGCTGCGCTTGATGGTCTTCAGGAAGCGTGCCGGAATGATCTTGTCGGTATCGACATTGGCCAGCGGCAGCGGCGCCGCAATGCCGGTCAGCGTGGTGAAAGCCTGCATTACGCAAACTCCCGCACATCGGTCAGACGGCCGGCAATCGCCGCCGCCGCCGCCATCGCCGGCGACAGCAGATGCGTGCGCCCGCCGGGCCCCTGGCGACCCTCGAAATTGCGGTTCGACGTGCTGGCACAGCGCTGGCCCGGCGTCAGCTTGTCCGGGTTCATGCCAAGGCACATCGAACAGCCCGCCTCGCGCCACTCGAATCCGGCGTCCTGCAACACCCGATCGAGCCCCTCCGCCTCCGCCTGCTGCTTCACCAAACCCGACCCCGGCACCACCAGCGCCCGCACCCCCGCGGCCACATGCCGGCCACGCACAACCGAGGCCGCCGCACGCAAATCCTCGATGCGCCCATTGGTGCAACTGCCGATGAACACCACATCCACCGCCACATCCTGCAAGCGCTGGCCCGGTGCCAACGCCATATAATCCAGCATGCGGCGCAATTGCGCCCGCTTCGCCTCATCCTGTTCCTGCGCGGGATCAGGCACCACGCCGGTAATCGGCGCCACCGCCTCCGGGCTCGTGCCCCAGGTCACCATCGGCGCAATGTCAGCCGCGTCCAACACCACCGTGCGGTCATATACCGCGCCAGGGTCGGACGGCAGCGTGCGCCAATATTCCACTGCCAGATCGAACGCCTCGCCCCGCGGCGCGTAGGGCCGCCCCGCAATATACGCGAACGTCGTTTCGTCCGGCGCAATCAGGCCGGCGCGCGCGCCCGCCTCGATCGACATGTTGCACAGCGTCAGCCGCCCGGCCATGTCGAGCCCGCGGATCGCCTCGCCCGCATATTCAATCACATGGCCTGTACCGCCGGCGGTGCCGATCCGGCCAATAATCGCCAGCGCCACATCCTTCGCCGTAACCCCCGCCGGCAACACACCATCAATCCGCACCAGCATGTTCTTCGCCGGCGCCTGCAGCAAAGTCTGCGTCGCCAGCACATGCTCCACTTCGGAAGTGCCAATGCCAAACGCCAGCGCCCCCATCGCGCCATGCGTGGACGTATGACTATCGCCGCACACGATCGTCATGCCCGGCAGCGAAATCCCCTGCTCCGGCCCAATCACATGCACAATGCCCTGGCGCGCATCCAGCAGCGGAAAATACGGCACGCCGAATTCGGCGACATTCCGCTCCAGCGTCTCCACCTGCAAACGACTCTCCGGCTCCGCAATGCCGTGACGCCGATCCGATGTCGGAACATTGTGATCGACCACCGCAATGGTTGCCGCCGGCCGCCGCACACGCCGCCCCGCCGCGCGCAACCCCTCAAACGCCTGCGGCGACGTCACCTCATGCACCAGATGCCGGTCGATATAGAGCACACACGTGCCATCCGGCAGACGCTCCACCACATGCGCGTCCCAGATCTTGTCGAATAGCGTGCGAGGCATCGGCGCGGCTCCGGAGATAAGGAAGGAAGGCCAGGGGCTCTGCCCCTGGACCCCGCTGGGGACAAGTCCCCAGACCCCACTCGTTTAAGAAAGGGGGATAAGGAGGGGGCCACACGTACCTGCATGAAGGCTGCGGTGGCCCCCTCCTTATCCCCCTCCCTTAATGAATAGGTTCTAAGGACTTGTCCTTAGCGGGGGTCCAGGGGGCAGAGCCCCCTGGCCTTTCTTAACCTTACTCCGCCGCCGCCGGTGTTTCGCGCGCTCTTTCGGCGATACGGGCGGATTTGCCGCGGCGGCCACGCAGGTAATAGAGCTTGGCCCGGCGCACATCGCCGCGGCGGACCACTTCGATGGCGGCGATGGTGGGCGAGTATAGCGGAAACACGCGTTCCACGCCTTCGCCGTAGCTGATTTTGCGCACCGTGAAATTGCTGTTCAGGCCGCGGTTGCTGCGCGCGATGCAGACGCCTTCGTAGGCCTGCACGCGGCTACGTTCGCCTTCCACCACTTTCACGCTGACGCGCAGCGTATCGCCGGCGTCGAATTCGGGCACTGCCCGCGCGGCGGTGAGGCGCGCGATTTCCGCGGCCTCGTATTTCTGGATGGTATTCATCGGTGCGGTCCTTTCTTCTTAATGCGGGCGCGCGAGGTGAGCGGCCCAGAGGTCGGGGCGGCGTTCGCGCGTAATGGTTTCGGATTGCAGGGCACGCCAGGCGGCGATGGCGGCATGGTTGCCGGAGAGCAGCGTTTCGGGAACGGTTCTGCCGTTCCACTCGGCCGGGCGGGTGTAGTGCGGGTATTCCAGCAGGCCGTGGGAGAAGCTTTCATCCTCGGCGCTTGCGGCGGCGCCCATGACGCCGGGCAGCAGGCGCACGCAGGCGTCGAGCGTCACCATGGCGGCCAGTTCGCCGCCGGAAAGAATAAAGTCGCCGACCGA
>DATJOH010000586.1:0-13433 GCA_035507235.1 Acetobacteraceae bacterium | reverse complement strand
AATACGTCGAGCGGTGCCGGATTTATGGTTGTCGTGGGATGCGTGCAGCGAAAGAAGGAAGGGTTCTTTTTTGAAAAAAAGAACCAAAAAACTTTTGAATTATAGAAGGATCTCGCCTGTAGGTTGCCTGGGTCGACGGTGCGTAGCAAAGAGCAAAAGTTTTTTGGTTCTTTTTTTCAAAAAAGAACCCTTCCTTCTTTCGCTGCGCGCATCTCACGACAGCCACAAATCCGGCACCACTCGACGTATTGAGTTTCATACTCCTGCGGTATGTGACACTTTTATGAATGCACACCTGGACGACGCGAAACCCCGTGCCGGCTTCGCGGCGCCCTGGTAGGTGACCATAAAAATTCTGGGTGCCGCGTGACCACATCTGCTCCTGGCCTCGTGCCCACCGCCGCCGGGCATCCGTGCCGGCGACATGCTTTGCTCCGTGGCGTGAGCGCGTCCGCCCTTCTGGTGGCGGTAGCCGCGCCTGCCCATGCCGGCGGGCCCGCCTTCAAGTCGCTGCACGAGGCCCTCGCCTCGCACCCCGCGCCCGGCGTCGTCGCCGCCGCTACCGCCGGCGGCGCGATCGCCGCCCAGCAGGCCGGCCTCGGCGCCGCCAATTTCGCCAAGGCCGCCGCGCGCTTCACCAGCCTGCAGCAGGCGCTCTCCGCGCACACCTACACTGGCACCCCGGTGCCGGACGGCATTGCAACCGGCGGCCTGCAGCAGGCCGACGGCGTTGCCGGCAGCAACGGCGGCACGCTGTGGTACGGCGCATCCACCAGCCTTACGCAGAGCGTCAGCAATGGCATTACCAGCGTAACGGTCGATCAGACAAAGCCGGTGGCTGCCCTCACCTGGAAGAGTTTCAATGTCGGCGCGCACACCAAGCTGGTGTTCGATCAAAGCGCCGGCGGCACCGCGCAATCCTCGTGGATTGCCATCAACTCCGTCACCGACCCGGCGGCAAACCCCAGCGCCATCCTCGGTGAAATTTCCGCGCCCGGCAAAGTGTACATTCTCAACCCGAACGGCATCCTGTTCGGCGCGGGTTCCACGGTGAATGTGGGCGCCCTCGTCGCGACCACCGCCAATATCGCCCAGGCACAATTCACCAAGGACACGAACGGCTTCATTACCGGCTTTTCGCTCTATGGCTCCGCCACCGGCACAACGTCCGCCGATAGCTTCACACCCACCTTCGAGAACGCGCCCGCCAACAGCTCGGTGATCGTCGAGCCCGGCGCCGTCATTTCTACACCGATCCCAAGCGGCACCAACGGCGGCGGTTCCGTCATGCTGCTGGCCGCGAGCGTTACCAACGGCGGCGTCATCAGCACGCCGCAAGGCCAGACCGTGCTAGCCGCCGGCACCAATTTTGTTCTGCAGCCCGGGTATTCGCAGAATAATCCTACGGCCACCGTGATCGGCAGCGAGGTCGCAGTCACCAATAACGGCAGCCTCACCGGAAATGTCGGTAACGCAACGAACAGCGGCATCGTCATCGCCGACCAGGGCGACATCACCATGGTCGGCCACGCCGTCACGCAGGCCGGCGTGCTGCTTGCCACCACCACCATCGATAATCGCGGCACGGTTCATCTGCTCACCGATACGAGCGATGCCACCGCTTCCGTCGTGCTGGCCCCCGGTAGCATCACCGAAGTGCTGCCTGAGGAATTGTACAGCCTCAACGGCACCTTGGTGACACCGCTGGAAAATGCCAATGCCGCCAGCGGCACGTTGCAGACCGCGCTCGACGCGCAGCGCGCGACCAACCTTGCCAATTCCGCCACCGACAATACGCTGCGCGATAGTTTCACCGGTCCGCGCCTTAACGATTTCAACGACCTCACCGACACGCTGGGTGAAGGCCGTATCGAGATTTCCACCGGCGGCACTGTCGATATGCAGGGCGGCGCGCTGGCGCTCGCGCAAGGCGGCCAGGTCGCGGTGAATGCCACCGGTGCCATTCTCGTGGAATCAGGCGCCACCATCGACGTCTCCGGCACCAATGCCATCCTGCCTTCGAGCGAAAACAGCCTGTTCGTGCAGGGTATAGTCCCGTACTACTTGCGCGACAGCGCCGCCAACCGCACCGGCGGACTGGAATTCCAGAACGTCTATATCGACGAGCGTACGCTGCAGGAAATCTCCAGCGGCGCGTACGCCGGCAACATCTATACAGAGGGCGGGCTGCTGGAAGTCTCCGGCAATCTCGGCCTGGTGGGCCACGGTATCACCGAATGGACCGCCATCGGCGGCCAGGTGACGCTGCAATCCGCTTCCAGTAACGGCAGTGTGACCACTGGCGGAACGATTACCGTTTCCAGCGGCGGTACCATCAATCTTACCGGCGGCACGGTCACCTATCAGGCCGGCCTGGTGCAGCAGAGCTATGTGCAGGCCGCCAACGGTGAAATTTTCAATATCAACAATGCGCCCGGCAACCTTGTCTATAGCGGCGTCTATACCGGCGTGCAGGAGGTTCATCCGCGCTGGAACATTACTGAGACGTTCAACAATCCGCTGCTGACCCCAGCGGCGATCGAGGAATCCGCCTACACGATTGGCCGCGACGCCGGCAATCTCACCGTCAGCGCCGCCACTGTGCTGCTGGACGGCACAATCGCCGCCGGCGTCACAGTGGGGCAGATTCAAACCGGCGCCCACCCGGCGACCGTCACCGATCCGTTCCTGCTCGTGCAATCCGTGGCACCGCTCGCCGGCAGCCTTGCCGTCGGCGCTTATAGCGGCGGCGTGCTCCTGACGCCGCAATTCACCAGCACCGTGGTGCTTGGCGGCAATGGGGGCAGTAATAACGGCAGCGAGACGGTCACCTTCCCCACCGCGGCGGTCACCGGCACCATCGCGCTCGATACCGACACCATCAACCAGGCCGGCCTTGCCAATGTCTCTGTCCTGACCAGCGGCGATTTGCAGCTTCTTGGCAGCCTGGTGCTTGCGGACGGCGGCAGCGTCACGCTCGGCGGCGGCACGGTGGAGGCCGACGCGGGCATTACCGCGCATGACGGTGTCGTTACGCTCACCAACCTGCAATCGACCGGCCTGGCACTTTCCAGCACCGGCGGCATTACCGTCGCACCGAACATCATCATCGACACCAGCGGCGAATGGACGAACCTCGCCCGCGACCCCAGCAATCAGACGCTGCTGGGCTACGCTTCCGGCGGATCGGTAAACCTGATCAGCACCGGCGGCATCGATATCGGCGCGGGTTCCGTATTGAACGTTTCTTCCGGTGGCGAACTCACCACCGCGGGCAAATCGGTAGCCGCAGCAGGCGGCAACATTACGATTTCCGCCGATATACTGCCCGGCACCATCAGCACCTACAATCCGGCGGGAAATGTAACGCTCGCTGGCACGTTCGACGGCCTGGCAAGCGGTGCCGGCGGCACGCTTTCCATTACGGTTCCATACATAGATTTCGGCACGCTGGTGAATGGCGTGCCGCAAAATCTCTACGTCACCAATCCCGCCGCCGTGTTCGATGTACCGGACAACCTGCTTTTTGGCGCCGGTTTTGCCGATTACGTGTTCAACGGCTACCAGGGTGTCGAGGTGGATTCCGGCCGCGCCGTCACTGTCACACGCCCGGTCTATATCTTTTCGAACCCCAACGTGGCCACTGGTGCCAGCGCGGCCGGCGCCTACAACGTCGTGCTGCCGCAAACCTATATACCGAATTTCAACAATGATACCATTTCGCAACGCGCCGGCGCCAGCATTGCGATCGAATCTTCGGCTGGCCCAGGCACCTATAATGGCGGCGGTGGCCCGCTGGTAATCGAGCCCGGTGCCCACGTCACTGTCGATCCCGGTCAATCCATCACGGTTGCCGCCTATGGCGAGTTGATCGATCAGGGCACGCTCACCGCCCATGGCGGCACCATTACGCTGGCCAATACAAGCGCGGCGAGCGCCGATCCGTCCACGGTCCAGGATCTTAATTATACCCCGGGTCTTTCCGTGTGGATTGGCGAGGACGCCTTGGTGAACGCCTCCGGCGAAGCGACGATCTTCACCGATTCGCTCGGCCGCCGCTTCGGCCAGAGCCAGGCAGGCGGCACCATCGTGCTCGGCGTTCTCGGCGGCGTTTCTTCCTCGGCAACACTCAGCACAAACGCGCAAGTGATCGAACGGCCAGGCGCGCTGCTGGATGTCAGCGGAGCCAGCGCAACAATCGATGTCGTTCCGACATTCAGCACCGGCGGCAGCCTCATTTCTTTCGCCGCGCCGGTGACGCTCGCCGGCAATGGCGGCCTGATTGTCGCGCGCTCCGTTCTGGGCATCGCCCTCGATGGCGGCATGCAAGCCGGCGGCGCGGGCCCAGGGGCCGCCGGCGGCACACTTCAATTGCGTGTGGATCAGTTCTCCACCGGCAGCCTGTCCGTGACCGGGACAACACCTGGCCTGCCCGGTGATTACCTCGATGGCTCACGCATCCTGATTTCCGAAGATGCCGTGCCGGTGCAGAATAATCCCGACCTCCTGCCGGGCCAGGCGACCGATGCCACGACAAATCTCCTGGCGCGCATCTCCCAGGCGCAGCTCGACTCGGGTGGGTTCGGCTCGCTGAGTTTGTTTGCGTATACGTACATTGCCTTCGACGGCAGCGCCGCGCTCCACCTGAACGACGCCGTCAGCCTGGAAACGCCGATCCTGGGCGACACCGCAAGTACCGGCATGGCGAGTATAACCGCGCCGTACGTGCAATTGAACGGTCAAAGCGCCACCAACTTCGGCACAAGTGCCGGCGGCACATTGCTTGTGCCGGGCGTCTCGCAAGCGACTCTGGCAATCGATGCCGGCCTCATCGACATAGCGGGCGGCCTCAATCTCGGTGGCGCGCAAGTGCAAACCGGCACGATCACCCCGGCGTTCAGTGTCTTCGGCTTCGCAGGCGCCGATTTCCTCAGCCAGGGTGATATTCGCTTCGACCAATCTCCGGACGGAGCCAAGGTCGCCACGGTCCTTGCCTCCTCGGGCAACATCACGTTCCGGGCGTCGCAACTCTATCCCACGACGGACGCCTACGCGCAGGTGTACGCGGGGGAGAATGTTCACCTCACTTCCGCCGATACCGGCAACGTGTTCGCCGGTGGAACGCTCACGATCCTTGGCAACGGAGCGGTACCCGCAAGCCCGCTTTCGGTGGGCGGAACGTTGGAATTGGCGAGCGAGACGGTTGTGCAGGACGGCGTGGTGCGGGCGCCGGAAGGCGATATCCTGCTCGGCCTGACGGCACAGAATACGCCTGGCGTCAGCGGCGCCGAATTCACCAAATCCGTGACGCTTGGCCCAGACAGCGTCACGTCCGTGAGCCTGTTTGGCCAGATTGTGCCGTACGGCGGCACGGTGGATGGCGTGAATTACGACTATGCCGGCAACCCGGTCGGCCTGTTCAACCCGATTATTTCGATCGGTGCCGAAACCGTCACCGCCGCGCCAGGATCCAGTCTGGATCTGCGCGGTGGTGGCACGCTCGCCGGCGCCGGCTTCATTCCGGGTCGCGGCGGCACTGCGGACGTGAACCTGACGCCGTTGCTGAATTCCAGCACCGGCACGGTCGCCGCCAATACAACCGACCCGGTTTTCGCCATCGTGCCCGGCTATACCGACAACATTGCGCCACTGGCGCCCGGCGATGCCGGCTACAGCACGCCTGGCGTCGGCGAACAGGTCACCATCGCTGCCGGTGAAGTCCCCGGCCTCGCCGCCGGCACCTACACCTTGTTGCCGGCCTATTACGATCTGCTGCCCGGCGCCTATCGCGTCGAACTCACCGGCGGTGTCAGCGCCGCCGGTGCCACCCGGTCGTTCGGCAATTTCACCACCCTTGCCGCCGTGAACGTGGACTATGCCAATACCGGCATCGTCACCAGCCTGCCGCAGGCGGCGCTCATCACCTCCGCCAACGGCGTGCGCCAACTCTCGCAATATGACGAGGAGAGCTACAACGATTTCGAGGCGACCTCGGCCTCCACATTCGGTGCCGCGCGTCCCGATCTGCCGCAGGACGCCAAGACACTGCAAATCGAGCTCGCCGGCGGTGCCAGCACGATCGATCCGATTTCGATACCGGCGGCTTCGCTCGAAAAAGCCCCGGCCGCCTTCTCGGTCAACGGCACCGCCGGCATCGGTTACGGCGCCACCGTCGAAGTCAGCGGCAACCAACTTCTGGAAGTTTACGGCGATGGCGACGGCGTCGTTCCAGTCGCCGCCACCAGCGGCCCTGCGATTGTGCCGATCTCCAGCGCCTCGCTCGACGCGCTCACCGCGCCGGTCGCTTTGCCGTTTGACGGCGGTACCGTGGATATCGGCACACGCCTCGAACTTGGCGGCACGCTTACACTCAATAACGGCACCGTCACCCTGGTCGGCGAGGCCGCCGATGTCTGGCTGCTGCCACACGCCGATCTCACGGCCGCGGACGCCATCATCATCAGCAACGGCGGTACGATCGCGCTGCTGCCCGGTGCCACCATCGATACGCAGAATCAGGGGGCAAGTTCCTACGGCACCGGCACCGGCTACCTGTATCAGAACGCCCTGACCGCCGGCAACGCATCGGCCTTTCCCGTGCTTGCCGTGTCGAACAATGATCTGCAGTTCATTCCGCAGCAGGGCACCACTACCGCGGCCGCAATAACGCTCGGCCTCGGTTCGGACATCGAAACCGGAACCGGCGGCAGCCTGAATTTCGTGGCGCCAACCGGCACCAACGTGCAAATCGCACCCTCCACGCTCGTCGCCAGCTACGTCACGCTGCAAGTCTCCAACATCAATGTCGGCAGCGCCACCGATCTCGCCGCGTTCAGCGCCCTGCTGCCCGGTGGCCTCACCCTGACCGACGCCGCTTTCAATGCACTCGCACAGAATGCCACCCTGCTTTCGCTCACCGCCAACGAGGCGGTGAACCTGATTGGCGACGTTGCCATCAATTCCGGCAGTACCAATCTCGTCCTCAACACGCCTGCGATCTACGGCTACGGCACCAGCATTACCGACGGCACCACGACCACCACGGAAACCGGCAGCATTTCCATTACGGCGCCGAATTTCACCTGGGGCGGCGTCGGCTTCGCCGATCCACTGCAAACCGGCTCCGTTACGATCATTTCGGCAACTCCAGGCGGGCGCCTCACCGGGTCCACCACGTCAACTCTCTCCAGCGGCAACATTATCACCGCCAGCCTTACCGGCGCCAGTTCGTTGCAGGTGAACAGCGCGGACGACATTACGCTCGGCTACGGCCCCAATACGCAGGTCAATGACCAGACCATGCTGGACCGGGCGGCCGTCGGTTTCGACAGCGTGACACTCGCCGCCGACCACGCAATTACCGCCAATAATCAAAGCGGCCTGGCTGTCTGGCAGACCGAGGCCACACCCGGCCTGCCCGGCACTGGCGGCGACCTCACGCTGCAAGCACCCCTGATAACGGCCGATAGCGGCGCCGTGCTCGATCTTACCGCGGGCGGAACGCTCACCGCCGCCAATCCGGGCAGCACCGCCATAACCGGCACGATCACGACACTCGGCGCCACCATCAACCTCACCGCAGATGTCGTCGACACCGCGACCGCGATCGCGCTACCCGCCGGCAAACTTTCCATCACCGCGCAGGACGGCATCGATATCGCCGCCGGCACCGATATTGACCTTTCCGGGCGCACGACAAAGCTGTTCGACCAGACGGTCTATTCCAACGGCGGCACGCTGCAACTACAGGACACCGCCGCCAGCGCCACCGCCATTACGGAAGATGCCGGTGCGACCATCAATGTTTCTTCGCCCGGCGCGAATGCCGGTAGTATCGCCGCGACCGATCTCGGTGGCGCGGTTGCCTTCAACGGCACGCTGGACGGCAGCGGCAGCGCGGCCGGCGGCAATTTCGCCGTCGTCGCCGGCACGCTTGCCACCACGAACACGACGCTGAGCCCATTTGACGCCCTCAACGCGGCGCTGGATGCCGGCGGCTTCACGCAGCTTCGTGCCTTCGAAGTCGCCACCGGCGATATCGTGGTCGATCAGACCGTAGCGGCGCACAATATTTCGATTGCCGCGGACGCCGGCAATCTGGACATCGCCGGCACCCTCAACGCATCGGGCACCACGCCGGGCACCATCGCGCTCGCCACCGGCGGCACGCTGACGCTGGAAGCGGGCGCGGTGCTGGATGCCCACGCCAGCAAAACCGCTGTTGACAGCAGCGGTAATCCGATCGATGCCGAAAACCGCGCCGAGGTTACGCTCACCAGCACCGGCGGCAGCGTGCTGCTTGATCCTGGCGCCACCATCGATGTGAGCTATCCCGGCGCTGCCGCCGATCCGCAGGGCCAGATCGTCATCAACGCGCCGCGCACCGAAGGCGGCAGCATCCTCACCGGCACCCAAACCACGCTCACCGGCGACGGCGTCGCCGTCAGTGCGCCCGGCTCGCTCACGATCATCGGCGCCCAAGCGATCGATCTGTTCGGCTTCATCAGCTACAGCCCGACGGATGCCAACGGCACCATCGTGCAGGATAATGGCAGCGGGTCCAGCGCTTCCAGCTACTCCGTGGTTTCCACCGCCGGTATTTTGGGCCTCGTACAAATCGACCTTGCCAACCAGGCTTTCATGTCCTCGATCAATGCCGGATCGGCGGCACTGGAAACGCAGTTGGCCGGCCTGGTCGCTTACGGAGCCAGTTTCAATCTCGCGCCCGGCGTGGAAATCGTCAGCGGCAGCGCCAGCAATGGCAATCTCACCATTTCCGGCGACCTCGATTTCTCCGCGCTGCGCTATTCCGATCCCACCGGATTTGGCGTGCTGCAGACCGCTGCGTACGGCTCAGGCGAATCCGGGTCGATCGCTTTCCGTGCCAGCAACGATCTCACCGTCAATGGCAGCGTCTCCGACGGCTTCGCGCCGCCGCCGGATACCTCGCTCACCGGCTCGAACATCCTTGCCGCCGATGCCACCGGCTGGCAGATCTTTGATAATCCCAGCAGCTTCACACCCTGGACCGATCCCACCAGCGCCGATCTGCTGCTGCCCAGCAGCGCCTTTGGCATCGTCAAGACCAAGAGCGGCACGATTACCTCCAGTCAGATCGTGCTGCTTGGCGCGACCGATGGCAGCGCCGCGACCGTATTCGATACGTCGCGCCCGATATCACTGAATTACGCCATCACGATTCTGTCCGCCTACCTCAAGGCGAACGTCGTCATTCCGTTTGCCGTTACCATCGGCGCGCAAAGCACAGCGGTTCCCAGTGGTGGCTGGATCGCCACCTCCCCCATAACGCGCAATGGCGTGGTCATCTACCAGCCCGGCCAGCTCGTGCCGGCCGGCTTCACCTTCCAGCCTGGCGACGTGGTGGGCGCCGGTGCCGTTTTCCCGGTGGTTGTCGCCACGGCCGACAATCAGGTCGTTCCGGCCGGCACGTCGTTCGATGTATTCTCCGGCAGCGGTGGCAATTTCGGCATCCCCTCCTCCCAGACCATCACCCTCGCCGCCAATGTCCTGCTCCCAGCGAACGCGCTCATTCCCGCCAACTCGCAGGATTTCTTCGGCGTAGAATATAGCAGCAATGGCAGCGCCACCGTCGCGCCAATCAACACGCTCTATCTGCGCCCCGCCACGAACGGCGTGGAAGGCGAGCTTTATCCGCTGGCGCAAATGCTGCCAGCCGGCTCGCAATCCTGGAACATGGATTTCGTTGCCGGTGCCAATCTGGCCGCCGCCGCTGAGAACGCCGTCACGCCCCTGACAACCCTCAACGGCGGCGCGCTGGCACCCTCGCCGACGGCGATCGATCAAGCGCCAGGCAGCCTGTTGATCGACGATCAGCATTATCTGAACTACACCGCAAAGGACGCGTCCTCCGGCAATTACGCCGACGCCGCCACCGCCTTTAGCGTCATCCGTACAGGCACCGGCGATTTGAGCCTGGTCGCCGGCGGCGGTATCGATCAAAGCTCGCTCTACGGCATCTACACGGCGGGAACGCAGGATCCGCTGGGCAATGGGCAGGATGCGCAATTCAATTCCGCCCGCCAGGCGCTTGGGCCACAGAACGATTCCTGCGATGGCGGCTACTGCCTGCTGATGGCGCTGAGCAGTTCCGGTTCCAAGGGAACCGAAACGGCTCTCGGCGTGGAACTCAGCAACCTCATTTACAGCACCTACCAGGCTTACTACCCGACGGATGGCGGCGACGTGCTGGTATCCGCGCAAGGCGATATGACCAGTGACGTATTCGCCAACAACAATCCCGGCGCCTCCGAAAACGACGCCGTTGCGTCGGACTCCGTGGGTGACTGGCTGTGGCGGCAGGGCGGCGCCGGCACCGGCCTGCCGCTTGCCTGGTGGATCAACTTCGGCAGCCTGGTAAATCCGCTTGTCAGTTCCGGCGAAGCCAGTTCCACTGGGGGGTTCAACGCGCAACCGCTCATTCAGATGTCCGGGTTCGAGGGCATCGGCGCGCTCGGCGGCGGCAACCTGACGGTCACCATCGGCGGCAATGCCGGGCAGATCACCGGCCGCGATGCGACCGCCGCAAGCGTGACGTCTGAAGGTTTTTCGCGCGGCGAAGGCCTGGTACTCGCCGTCGGCAGCACGGGACGCAGTGTAAACGGCACCCTGATCACGACGGGTGGCGGCAATCTTTCGCTCACCGTCGGCGGCGTGCTCAATCCGTTGGATCAGGCCGCATACGGCATCGGCGCGCAACCCGGCGCCGCGGGCCAAGCGATCGAGGCGCAATCGGTCAACGGCGATCTCGTCGATCTGCTTGGCAACATCACGGCTACCGCCGGCGCCATCGGCCGCATCGACTATGACTATACCACCACCGACACGCTCTACGATCCCAGGATTCCCAGCCTCAGCAGCCCTACCAACGGCACGCCGAATGGCGGCGTCGTGGTGGTGGAAGGCGACGGCACCGTCAGCCTGTCCACCGACCGCGACCTGGTGCTTGGCGGCACCGGCGATGCCGGCCGTGAAGCCGTGCAAGCGCTCGTGGCACCCGCCGATGGCTCGGCGGCCGCAACGGCCTGCGCCGGTGCCGACGCCACCTGCGGCGACCTAAGCGGCTTTACCCTGTGGCAAGCGGGAACTTCGATTTCGCTGTTTGCCGCCGGCGGAAATGTCACCCCGACATCGCTGCCGAATCAGCAGCCGCTTAGCACTGGGGTCATCACCAACGATCAGGTAACGGAAGCGCGCTCGGATTATCCGCCAACGCTGCTCGTTACCGCCGCCACTGGCGACATTATCTACGGCCAACCGGGCGATCCCCCGGCCGTCTCAAAGCAGGGCGCCGCGGATACCGTGAATTTTGCCCTGGAAACGATGCCCTCGTCGACCGGCCAGGTGGCGTTCCTGGCTGGCGGTTCGATCTTCGCAAACGGATACGCTATCGATCTTTCGGGCGCTGATCCCGCGGGCCTCGCCGCGGTAAGCAACGCGGCCTATCAGGTGATTCACGGCCAGAATATCGTCAGCCAGAACGTCCTGTCCGGGCCCGATGGCGATCTTTCCGCGCTTTCGCTCTTTGCGTTGGAGGCGGATACACCAACCACCAACCTGCACCAATTCGATACCGATCCCGCCCTGTTCTATGCCGCTGGCGGCGATATCGTGAATTTTCAGACCGGCCAGACGATCAACTACGTGTTGAACAACAGCGTCATTGCCACCTGGTACATAGCCGCGAAGCCGGTGTGGGTTTTTGCTTCGAACGATATCGTGAGCACCGGTAACCGGCCCACCGATTATCCCGCGGGCGATGCCACCCTGTTCACCCAGCAGGAAAACCAGATCACGGTACCGCAATCGCTGAATGGGTCGCCGCCCCCAAGCAACGTGCCGATCGCTTATGCCAGCGGCGACCTGGCCCTGAACAACAATCCGGACGGAATTTCGGTCATTTCGGCTGGCCGCGACATCCTCAGCGCCTATGCCTATGTCGCCGGCCCGGGCCTCCTGGAAATCGACGCCGGCCGCAACATCGACCAGACCGGATTCGCCATCACAGACGGCGGCAAAACAACGCCCTACCTGGAGTTCGGCTCCTTCAAGAGCCTCGGCGCGGATTACACCTCCGCCGGCACGGAAACCAGCCTCACCGGCGGCGCGGGCATTGCCGTGCTCGCCGGCATCGGCGCGGCAGGGCCTGATTATTCCAGCTTCGCCGACCTCTATTTCAACCCGGATAATCTGGCGAACCCCGCGCTGCTGCTCACCGACCCGGCGAACAGCGGCAAGGTGCAAACCGTTTACGCGGACCAACTCGTCAGTTGGCTCGCAACGAATTACGGCTATACCGGCGACGCGGCCGGTGCGCTTGCCTTCTTCCAGCAGAACGTTCCTGCCGTGGACCAGAATGTCTTCGTCCGCAGCATCTTCTTTACGGAACTCACCGCGGCAGGTGCGCAGGAAGCGGACCCGGCCAGCCGCTTCTACCATGACTACCTGCCCGGCCAGACGGCGATCGATACCCTGTTCCCCTCCGCGAGCACCACGGCCGGCGTGCCCACCGGCTATACTGGCGCCATCACCGCGTATAGCGGCCCGATTTCACTGGTGAATGGCGACGGCTCGGCCAGCTATACGGTAGATGGCGGCATCGCCACTTTGTTCGGTGGCACGGTGCAAATCCTCGATCCCGGCGGCAATATCGAATTCGGCATCCCCGGCGGCCCGGCCCCCGGCAATAATTCCGGTATCATTACCTACGGCACCGGCGACGTCGATATCTATGCGCTCGGCAGCGTGCTGCTGGGCGAGAGCCGCATCTTCACCACCGGCGGCGGCAATATCACCATCTGGTCCTCCGACGGCGACATCAACGCCGGCATCGGCGCCAAAACCACCGTCAGCTACAACCCGCCAGTGCTCAGCTACGATGCCGAGGGCGACGTCACGCAGGAGCCGCCCGCCAGCACCAGCGGTGCCGGTATCGCGACGCTGCAACCGCTGCCCAGTGTCCCCGCCGGCAACATCAGCCTGATCGCCCCCGTCGGCACGGTGGATGCGGGCGAAGCGGGCGTGCGCGTCTCCGGCAACCTGGTGCTCGCCGCGACCCGTGTGGTCGGCGCCGCCAACATCACCGTGTCCGGCAAGAGTTCGGGCATTCCCACGGCCCCCTCGCTCAGCCTCGGTGCTGTCACGGCGGCCAGTAGCGCCGCGGGTGCCTCCACCGCCGCGGCCACCTCGGCGCAGGGCCGCAACACGGAGGAGACGGAAGTCGCCTCCATATTGGACGTGGAAGTCATCAGCATCGGCGGCAGCTACGACGAGACCAAGAAGCGCAAGAAGAGCGCCGGGCTGCAGTAGAAGCAAAAAGACTTTTGCCCCAGCGCGTTGGCTGCGAGCATCCGCGCACGGTCACGGCCTAACAGACAAAAGTTTTTTGCTTCTTT
>DATJOH010000585.1:0-5496 GCA_035507235.1 Acetobacteraceae bacterium | reverse complement strand
CCCGCTTCATCGCGATACGAAATCCCATCGACGTCCGCGAAATCCCGCCCTTCGGCGATTTCCTTGATGGTGAAATCGAATTCGTTGCGCGCCACGAAATCGATCGCCTCGCCCGCCTGCTGCAGGCTTTCCCCCGGCTGCACCGCCACCTTGGCGCCCACCATGCCGATCTTCAGCGACGGCTTCTCGCTCTTCAGCCGCGCCGCCACTTTCACGTCCTGCACAAAGCTCGGCGTCGAGGTGTGCATCACCACCAGATCGTGGTCGCGCGCCGCGCGCAGCACCGGTTCCATGCCGATCCGCGCCGGCGGCGCATCGATCAGCTTGCTGTCCGGCACCAAAGCCGCCGGCTGTGCCAGCCAGGTTGGAAACCAGAAGCTTTTCACTTCCCGCTTCGCCTGGTAGCGGCTGCCCGCGCCGCCATCGAAACCATCGAAGCTCGGCGGCTGCAGGAACAAGGTTTTCATCATGTCATCCTTTTTCGTGGGCCAGGCCGCGTGGCGCCGCGCGCGCCTGCTCGCCCTGCACCAGCGCCTGGTCCGGCGCCGTACTCAAAATCTCACCGCGCCACGCCACCTCGCGGCCGGCCAGTGCCGCGCCCATGACGACCATCGATAGCACGTCGCGCAGCGGCACCATCCATAGCGGCATCCGGGCCGCCCCCAGCAACCGCTCACCTTGTCGGCCGGACGTCGCCCGTGCGCCGAACGTCAAGGCTAGCAGTAGATAGGGCCAAACATGCAATGGCGCGAGCAGCACCGTCAGCAACGCCCAGAATACCGGAAACTGCACGGCCGACATCACGAACGGCGTCGGCGCCATCGCCCGTATCGTGCGCGCCCAGCGCAATTCGTGGCTGAACAACGCCGCCATCGTCGCATCCGAAACCGTCGTCGCCGGCACCGCGCGCGTCATCGCAATGCCCTGCCCCAGCGCCAGCACGTTCCGTCCCAGCACGCCGTCATCCGCGACATACGAAACGAGTGCCGAAAAACCGCCGGCCCGCTGCAACGTCGCCCGCCGCAACGCCATGGTGGCACCAAGACAATCCTGCCGCCCCAGCGCGCGCGACATCACCGCCCCGCTCGCGAAAATCTGGTTGATATAGGCCGCGCCAAGCCGCGCCGGCAGCCCGCCATGCGCCGGCTTGCCGATATAGATGCTGGTCACCAGCCCGACGCCTGGCGCCTCCAGCGACGCCACCACGTCGCGCACATAGTCGGGCGCCACGTGCATATCGCTATCCGAAACGATCAGCACATCGTGCCGCGCCGTCGGATACATGTTGATCAGATTGCCGATCTTGCCGTTCGCGCCATGCGTTGTGCCATCCACCACCAGCGCGGCATCGACATGCGGGTATTTCACCATCAACGCCCGCGCCACCGAAGCGGCCGGGTCGTCGCCGCGCTGCACCCCGAACACCAATTGCAGCACGGGATATTCCTGCCGGAAAAACGTTTCCAGCGCCTCCGCCAGCAACGGCTCAGCGCCGTGCAGCGGCTTCAATATCGTCACCGGCGGCAATGACCCGGCTTGCGGCGCACGCGCGGTCACAAACCGACGCACCCCCGCCAGCCCCAGCAGCGTCTGCACAATGCCCGTCGTCGCCATGCCGGCGGCAAACGCCACCGGCGCGTGTTGCAGCCACGGAATCACGGTTTTATCGCACCGCCGCTCAACGTATCCACTTTCTGCGTCAGGCTCTCGATCAGCTTCGGCGCCCCGCCATCCTGCAGCAGGGATCGGAAATCGCTCCGCTGCACCGCGGTCTGACTGATCGTGCCCTGCTCCAGCACATCCACCACCTGCCAGTCGGCACCCGATTGCCGCATGACATAATCGATGCGCGTCGGATCGCCATCCTTCGGCACGATCTCCGTCTCCACGATCTTATCGCTGCCGACCGTCCGCGTTTCCGGCAAAATCCGGAACGTCGCGTCGCCGCCGCTGAAGTTGGAAACATAGCTGCTCACGGTGAAGGCCCGAAATGCCGCAAGCAGCTTGCCCTGCTGATCCGCCGGTATGGAACTCCATTTCAACCCGACAATGGTTTTCAATATCTGTTGCAGGTTGAACGCCTTGTCCACCACCGGCGCCAGCGCGTCATAGCGCTGCTGAAACGGCGTCGACCCGTTCTTCTCGGTCGCCGCCAACCCCGCATTCAGCGCCTCGATCGGTGCGCTCTGCCCCCACGCCACCGCCGGCAGCAACGCCACCACCAAACCAAACGCCGCCCTTCCGGCGACTGACGACCGACGACCGACGACCGACATCATCCCCGACCTACCTCTCGCTCGCCTGCCGCGAGCACCTCCAGCGCGGTCCGCACCATCGCCTTCGCGTCCAACCCCACCTCCGCGATCTGCGCCGCCGGCGACGCATGATCGACAAACCGGTCCGGCAAATTCATCGGCCGGAAGCGCAATCCGTTATCCAGCAGCCCGCGCCAGGCGAGATGATGCATCACCGCCGCGCCGAACCCGCCCGCCGCCGCTTCCTCCACCGTAATCAGCACCTCATGGTGGCGCGCCAACTGCTCCACCAGCGCCGTATCGATCGGCTTGGCGAACCGCGCATCCGCCACCGTCGTGGAATAGCCCCGCGCCGCCAACTCGTCGGCCGCCCGCATGGCATCCTGCAAACGTGTGCCAAGCGAAAGGATCGCCACACGGCTGCCCTCGCGCACCACCCGCCCGCGTCCCAGCGACAGAATTTCGCTCCGCGCCGGCAACGCGACGCCAAATCCCTCGCCGCGCGGATAGCGCACCGCGGAGGGCCGGTCGCCGATCGAAGCCGCCGTCGCCACCATATGCACCAGTTCCGCCTCGTCGCTCGGCGCCATCAGCACCATGCCGGGCAGGCAGCCCAGGTACGAAATATCGAAACTGCCGGCATGCGTCGCGCCATCCGCGCCCACCAGCCCGGCGCGATCCATGGCGAACCGCACCGGCAGCCCCTGTATCGCCACGTCATGCACCACCTGATCATACGCCCGTTGCAGAAACGTGCTGTAGATCGCACAGAACGGCACCAGCCCTTCCGCCGCCATGCCCGCCGCGAACGTCACCGCATGCTGCTCGGCAATGCCCACATCGAAACAGCGTTCCGGAAACCGCTTGGCGAACTTGTCGAGCCCCGTGCCGTTCGGCATCGCCGCCGTAATCGCCACGATTTTCGCGTTCGTTTCGGCTTCGGCGATCAACGCGTCGGCGAACACCTTGGTATAGCTCGGCGGCCCCGCCGGCGCCTTCACCTGCTCGCCGGTAATCACATTGAATTTCTGCACGCCGTGATATTTGTCCGGGCTCGCCTCCGCCGGCGGATAGCCATGCCCCTTCTTGGTAATCACATGCAGCAGAATGGGGTGCGTGGTATCCTCGGCATCGCGCACATTGCGCAGCACCGGCAGCAGATGGTGCAGATTATGCCCATCCACCGGCCCCACATAATAAAACCCCAGTTCCTCGAACAGCGTGCCGCCGGTCAGCATGCCGCGCGCATATTCCTCCGCGCGCTTCGCCGTCCGCTCCAGCCCCCACGGGAATTTCTTCGCCAGCTTGCCGGCAATCTCGCGCAAACTCAGAAACGAATGGCTGGACATCAGCCGCGACAGATACGCACTCATCGCCCCCACCGGCGGCGCGATGGACATTTCGTTATCGTTCAGCACAACAATCAGCCGGCTCTTGCGCGCCCCGGCATTGTTCATCGCCTCATACGCCATGCCGGCGCTCATCGCGCCGTCGCCGATCACCGCCACCACATGCCGCTCGCGATGCCCGTTCAGCTCATTCGCGACAGCAAACCCAAGCCCCGCCGAAATGCTGGTGGAAGAATGCGCCGCGCCGAACGGGTCATATTCGCTCTCGCTCCGCCGCGTGAAGCCGGAAAGCCCGCCCGCCTGGCGCAGCGTGCGTATCCGGTCCCGCCGCCCGGTCAGGATTTTATGCGGATAGGCCTGGTGCCCCACATCCCAAATGACCTTGTCGCTGGGCGTATCGAAAACCGCGTGCAGCGCAACGGTCAGCTCCACCACCCCGAGCGACGCCCCCAGATGCCCGCCCGTCGTCGAAACGGCATCCACCGTCTCCGCGCGCAACTCGGCCGCCACCTGCTCCAACTGCTCGGTGGAAAAATTCCGCAAATCCGCCGGCATGCGGACCCGGTCCAGCAGCGGCGTCAGCGGTTTTCCGCTCGCCCGCAACTCCACTTTCGCGCGATTTTCCGTCATGCCTGCCTCAATTTTTGCGGGAGACAACCCATTGCGCCAACGCGCGCAAACGGTCTGCCTCCTCCCCGAAATGCTCAAGATGGGTTGCCGCCTGCTCGGACAACATACGAGCCTGCGTGGTCGCCCGTTCAACACCCAGCAACGAGACGAAAGTCGCCTTCCCGGCCGCCTCGTCCTTACCCGCTGTTTTTCCAAGCTCATCCGCCGTGCCGCTGGCATCCAGCACGTCGTCGGCGATCTGAAACGCGGCACCAAGATCGCGTCCATATGCGGCAATCTGGCCACGCAACGGCGCCCCCGCGCGCCCCAGAATCGCTCCGGCCTCGGCGGCATACTGGATCAGCCGGCCGGTCTTCAGCGCATGCAGCCGCGCCACGTCGGCCACCGTCAGCGCCTGCCCCTCGGCCGCCATGTCGATCATCTGCCCGCCCGCCATGCCCCGCGCCCCCGCAGCGTGGCCCAGCGCCAGCACCAGCTCCACCCGCGCCTGCGGGTCGGAATGCGTGTCCGGCTCCGCCAGCAGCTCGAATGCTCGCGCCTGCAGCGCGTCCCCGGCCAGAATGGCCGTCGCCTCGTCGAACGCCCTGTGCGTGGAAGGCTTGCCCCGGCGCAGATCGTCATTGTCCATGGCGGGCAGATCGTCATGCACCAGGCTGTACGCGTGCAGCATTTCCACGCTCGCGGCCACCCGGGCCGCGCACGTCTCGGCAACCCCGAACAGCGACGCCACCTCCATGACCAGAAACCCGCGCAGCCGCTTGCCACCACCAAGCGTCGCATAGCGCATCGCCTCGAATAGCCGCCCCTCCAGCCCAGGGGCCTCGGGCAGCAGCACATCCAGGGCGGCTTCCACGGTCTCCGCACGCTCCGCGAGCGCGGCCAGAATCGGCGCGTCCTCCATGCGGGTCAGTCAACATCCCTGAGCGCGAGCGTGCCATCCGCCTGCGCCACAATGGCCTGCACACGCGCCTCCGCCTCGGCGAGCTTCGCCTCGCAGTGCCGCTTCAGCGCGGTGCCGCGTTCATAGGCGGTAATGGCATCCTCCAGCTTCTGCTGGCCGCCCTCCAGGCCGCGCACAATGCGCTCCAGTTCGGCCAGGGCGTCTTCGAAGCTTAGGCTGGTAATCGACTCGGACATCAGACCTCGGAAGGAGATTAAGACCAGGGGCTCTGCCCCTGGACCCCGCTGGGGCCTTAGGCCCCAGACCCCGATTCTTAGGAAGCGGCCAAGCGGGCGAAGCGGGCGCGGCGGCGCTGCAGGAA
>DATJOH010000584.1:0-9287 GCA_035507235.1 Acetobacteraceae bacterium | reverse complement strand
GCGATCGCCGCTGTCACAGGTACCAACGCCGCCGCCGCCAGCGCTGCGGGCAACCGCAACAGAAACAGATTTTCACCGAACATCTGTGTCGCCGCGGCCAGCAGCGGCGCCAGCGGTGGCTGATCCGCGTATCCGAAATCGGGGTGCCTGCCGCAGACGATGAAGTAGAGCTCGTTGCGGAAGAAATCATAACGGCCAGCGACCGCGAGGTGCAACACCAGCGCCGCGATGGCGATAGCCCAAACGATCGGATCGGCGAAATCGGACGATGGCGCCAGACGCCAGGCCGTCAGGCGTCGGGCGAACAACGCCGGCTGCGCGGCGTTACCGGCGCTATCATGCATGTTCGACACGCCCGCTTTCGATCAACGCCAGCAACGTCGCGCGCGTGTGTGCCACAGCCTGCGCACCTACCCGTTGGGCGAGATCCGCCTCGATGCCGTCCACAACATCGCGCGACGCCGCCGCGGCCGCGCGGCCGCGCTCACTGAGCGTAATGGTAAGCCGACGCCTGTCCTCGGGGTCGACCGCGCGATCCAGATAGCCGCGCAAAACCAGCGTATCGACGAGTTGTCCGGCCGCCTGTTTGCTCACACCGAGTTGCCGCACGATCTCGCTCATTGGCGCCCCAGCACGGGCGATAGCGCCCAGCACATAAACGCCATTTTTCGGCACGTCGTCGCAGTCGATACGCGCCAGTGCTTCGCGTATGGCTGCGCCGTAAACCATGCGCGCCGCCCGCAGCAACGCGGGGAGAGGGACGGTGGCTCGCGGTTCGCCATGCTCTGTCATAGTCGAGAGCGTTATAGACAGCGGCCTTGATAGTCAATATGCCGTACTAATCTCTGTTTGCCTCGTTTGCTCCGGTAGCAAAATAATCCGTCTAGATCCGCGCGTTCACCGTCAGGCGCGTCTCGCGCAAGGTAAGCGCCAGCAGCAGCAAGCCCGCCAGCATCACAGGCGCGGCGAGCAGGCTCCCTTCCGGGCCGACGCTGCCGCCGCTGAGGCGCGCGTTGCCGGCGGCGTGGGTGATCAGCAGGTGGCCATGCATCATCAGGCCGCTATCCGGCGTGCCGTAAAGATAGGATTGCGCCCAGTCCCACGCGGCATGAAACCCGATGCCGAGCCAGAGCGAGCCGGAAAGCCAAAGTAGCAGGCAGAATGCGAGGCCGGCGATGACGACGCCGGCGAGGCCGAAAATGGTCTCGCCGCCATTACCGTAATGACCGGCACCGAACAGCAGGGACATCACCAACGCCGCCGGCCAGAAACCCATGGCGCGCGCGAGCGTGAATTGCAGGTAGCCGCGGAAGAGCAATTCCTCGCCCATGCCAACGAGCAGGAAAACCAGTCCCCAAAGCAGCGCGTAATAGACCGCCGGCCCGGTGGCGAGCGCGACGCCGGCAACGCTGAGATATCCACCTGCGACCAGAATGGCGACGAGGGCGGATAGCGTGGCGAGGCCGCCGACGCCGCCCATGCTGACGAGGGTCAGTTTGCGCGGTCCGGCGAGGCCGTAGGACCAGGCTGAGCGGCCCTCGATCCACCCCATGACCGCGCCTGCAGCCACGACGGCGGCGATCAGGATGGTTTCGCGTATCAGAAAGAAGCCGGCCGGTATTTCGCCCTTCGGCACCGGCATGCGGCCATGCGACAGAAGCCGCGCGATGAGACTGAACGCCGCGATGAGGGCGATGAAAATCACGATCCGCCAGCCGGCGCGTATTCCGTCCGAGCCGATAAAGACCCATCGAAGGCGCTCCCACCCGCCATTGTTTTGGCGCGGAACCGCCAGGTCGCCGGGGACGGCAAGGATTTCCGGTGAGGGTGCTTCCTCGGGCGTGGACCAGGACATGGAGATTGCGGGCCTATTGCGGTTCGTGTGTGCGCGCCAACCTTAGCACGGCGCGTGCCATCGGAGACGATTTCGTAACTTGTTGATATCTCATTATTTATCCATTGGCTTGCGGGACGAGGCCCGCCGGCGGCAGCGCTTCATGGCGGTTCCGGTGGAGTGTTGGCGGATTTCGCCACTGCGTGAAAGGCCCATGCGCGCCGGGCGTCGCGCGGGGAAGGCCCGCCTTGCGTTCAGGTGACGCAGGGGCGAAGGCACGCTATCACGCCCGCCCTCCCCTGCCCGGAATCGATGTGAACCAGTCCTTTCCCCCGCCGATGACACCGAACAGCCTGCGCCAGGGGCCGGACGGTCGCGGCCGGTTCGGCGCGTTTGGTGGCCGGTTCGTGGCCGAGACGCTGATGCCGCTGATCCTGGAACTGGAGGCCGCCTGGGAAGCGGCAAAGGCCGATCCGACCTTTCAGCCTGAGCTTGACGAGTATCTGAAGCATTATGTCGGGCGCCCAAGCCCGCTGTGGTTCGCGCGGCGGCTGACCGAAAAGCTCGGCGGCGCCAAAATCTATTTCAAGCGCGAGGAATTGAATCATACCGGCGCGCACAAGGTGAATTCCTGCATGGGCCAGATCCTGCTGGCCAAACGCATGGGCAAGACGCGGATCATTGCCGAAACCGGTGCCGGCCAGCATGGCGTGGCAACCGCGACCGTGTGCGCGCTGATGGGGCTGCCGTGCGTGGTCTATATGGGCGCCGTGGACGTGGAGCGGCAGCAGCCCAACGTGTTCCGCATGAAGCTGCTGGGCGCCGAGGTTATTCCGGTTTCTTCCGGTGCCGGCACGCTCAAGGACGCGATGAACGAGGCGATGCGCGATTGGGTCGCCAATGTGTGCGATACCTATTACCTGATCGGCACCGGTGCGGGGCCGCATCCGTATCCCGCCATGGTGCGGGATTTCCAGTGCGTAATCGGCAACGAGGCGAAGGCGCAGTTGCAGGACGCGGAGGGAAGGCTGCCGGATGTGGTGATCGCGGCGGTGGGCGGCGGCTCCAACGCGATGGGGATTTTCCACCCGTTCCTGGACGAGCCGGCAGTGCGGCTGATCGGCGTGGAGGCGGCCGGCAAGGGGCTCGATACGCACGAGCACGCGGCAAGTCTGGAGCGGGGCCGACCGGGCGTGCTGCACGGCAACCGCACCTATCTGCTGCAGGACAGTGATGGCCAGATCATCGAGGCGCACTCTATTTCCGCTGGCCTCGATTATCCGGGCATAGGTCCGGAACATGCCTGGCTGCACGATATTGGCCGCGCCGAATATGTCGGCATCACCGACGACGAAGCCCTGGCTTCATTCAATCTGTGCACGCGCACCGAGGGGATTATTCCCGCCCTGGAATGCGCGCACGCACTGGCATACGTGGAAAAACTGGCGCCCACGCTCGCCACGGACCAGATCGTGCTGATGAACCTCTCCGGCCGCGGCGACAAGGACATTGCGACGGTAGCGAAGCATTTTGGTGCCGCACTATGACAGAGCAAAAGTTCTTTGCTTCTTTCTTTCAAGAAAGAAGATTCTTCTTTTCTGAAGAAAAGAAGCAAAAGACTTTTGCTCGTTGCTGCGCGCCATGAGGCGTATTGCCGAACGTTTCGCGCGTCTGCGGGATGAAAGAAGGGGGGCGCTTATTCCGTTTTTGGAGGCGTTCGATCCGGACCGCGCTACCAGCGCTGCGATTTTGCGCGGCATGCCAGGGGCCGGAGCGGACCTGATCGAAATCGGCATGCCGTTCACCGATCCGATGGCGGACGGACCAACCATCCAGGCAGCGGGGCGGCGGGGGCTGCTGGCGGGGGCGACGCTGAAGGGCACTTTGTGCCTGGTGCGTGAATTTCGCGAGAACGATGCGGCGACGCCGGTCATTCTGATGGGCTATCTCAATCCCATACTGGCTTATGGCGTGCCGAGCTTTTGCGAGGATGCCGCGGCTTCCGGGGTGGATGGACTGATCGTGGTCGACCTGCCGAGCGAGGAGGCCGATGTGCTGGTGCCGGACGCGGCGCGCTGCGGCCTCGATATCATACGCCTGGTGGCGCCGACGACATCCGATACGCGGCTGAAACAAGTGCTCGCGGGCAGCTCGGGATTTGTCTATTATGTAAGTATAACGGGCATTACCGGCACGCGTAGCGCAACGGCTGAGGATCTGGCGGCGGCGATACCGCGCATCCGGCGCGCGACGGATTTGCCGATTGCGGTCGGGTTTGGTGTGAAAACGCCGGCGCAGGCGGCGGATGCGGTGCGCGTGGCGGATGGCGCGGTGGTGGCTTCCGCGTTGATCGATGCGATGGCGGCGGATCTTGTCGACGGCAAAGCGCTTGCGGGAACGGCAGAGAAGGTATTGGGGCAGGTACGCGCATTGGCGGCGGCGGTTCGCCTTGCCCGTAACGAGGTGGAGGCGGCATGAGTTGGCTGACCGAATATGTGCGACCGCGCATACGCACCCTGCTGGGGCAGCGCGAAGTACCGGAAAATCTGTGGGCGCAATGTCCCGCCTGCCAGCAGATGATCTTCGCCAAGGAAATGGAGAAGATCCTCAAGGTGTGCCCGCATTGCGGCCATCATATGCGAGCTTCCGCGATCGACCGCATGAACTGGACGTTTGACGATCGCGCCTACGCGCGCATCGAATTGCCGAAAGTGCCGGCAGATCCGCTGGCGTTCCGTGATACCAAGAAATACACGGATCGGCTCAAGGAAGCGCGGGCGAAAACTGGGCTCGATGACGGGCTGGTGGTGGCGCACGGCACTATAGGCGGCCGCAATGCCGTGGTGGCTGCCATGGATTTCGATTTCATGGGCGGATCGATGGGCGCCGCGGTGGGCGAGGGCCTGGTGGCGGCCGCAAAACTGGCAGTGCTGCAGGAAGCGCCGCTGATCGTCTACACCGCCTCCGGTGGCGCACGTATGCAGGAAGGCACGGTGAGCCTGATGCAGATGCCGCGCAGCACCATCGCGTCGATGATGCTCAAAGAAAACAAACTGCCGTTTATCGTGGTGCTGACCGATCCGACGACAGGCGGCGTTACCGCGAGTTTCGCGATGCTCGGCGATATCCAGATCGCCGAGCCTGGTGCGCTGATCGGCTTTGCCGGCGCGCGGGTGATTGAACAAACGGTTCGCGAAACGTTGCCCGAAGGCTTCCAGCGCGCCGAATATCTGCATGCGCACGGCATTCTGGATATGGTTGTACGGCGGCCGGAGATGCGTGAGACGCTGGCGCGGCTGATTGCGCTCCTGATGCCGCTACCGGAGCCCGAGCCTGAGCCGGAAGCGGTTGAGCCAATGGTGACGGTACCGGAGCCAGATGTCGCCCCTGCCTGAATTCGCCGCGGCGGCGGACGGCGCCGGCGCAATCCTGCAACGGTTACAGGCGCTTTATCCGAAACTGATCGATCTGAGCCTGGATCGGGTGCAGCGTCTGCTGGCCGCACTCGGCAGCCCACAGAATGCGCTGCCGCCGACAATCCATGTGGCCGGCACGAACGGCAAGGGGTCCACGTGCGCGTTCCTGCGCGCCATGGGCGAGGCGGCGGGGTGGCGCGTGCACGTCACGACGTCGCCGCATCTGGTGCGGCTGAACGAGCGGTTCCGGCTCGCCGGTAAGCTTGTTTCAGATGAGGAACTCGAATCCATTCTCGCGGAAATCGAGCGCGTGAACGACGGCGCGCCGATCACCGTATTCGAAGTGCTGGCGGCCGCCGCCTATGTTCTGTTCGCGCGCGTGCCGGCGGATCTGGCGATTGTGGAAGTGGGACTTGGGGGCCGATTCGACGCCACGAATGTGCTCGATCGACCGGCCGCCACGGCGATTACCAGCATTTCCCTTGATCACCAGGATTTCCTCGGCGATCGCCTGGAACGCATTGCCTGGGAAAAGGCCGGTATCATGAAGCCGGGCCGTCCGGTCGCGACAGGGCAGCAGTCGCCGGAGGTGCTGGAAGTGCTGCGCGCCTCCGCGGCGGAAATGGGCGCCACCTTGCTGGCGCGCGGTGAGGCATGGGATATAGCGAAGTCGGACGGGAAAATCGTGTTTACCGACCGTGGCGGCGCCGTCGTGCTTCCCGAACCTTCCTTGCCGGGGCAGCATCAGTTGGAGAATGCCGGTATCGCCGTGGCGGCCCTGCGCGCTGCTGAACTCGATGTGCCAAGTGCGGCCTATGGCGGTATCGCGCAGGCGAGTTGGCCGGCACGGCTGCAGCGGCTGCACGGGCGCCTTGCGGAAAGGCTGGACCAATTCGAAGTTTGGCTGGATGGTGGTCACAACGCGGATGCCGGACGCATTCTGGCACGGCATCTCGATACGTGGGCAGATCAGCCAATTTATGTTGTTGTTGGCATGAAGCAAACCAAGGATGCCGCGCAATTTCTCGAACCGTTGCGCGTGCGCGCGAGCGGTATTTGGGCGGTGCGTGAGCCCGGCCAGCATCTGGCGATGCAGGTGGAGCAAGTGATTGACGCCGCCGGTGCCAGTGCATTGCCAGGGCCGGATGTTGCGGGCGCGCTCGCACAGATAGCGGCGAAACGGCCCGGCCGCGTCTTGATTTGTGGCAGCCTTTATCTGGCGGGCGAAGTGCTGAAGGCAGACGGCGCTATGCCCGCCTAAGTATGGCCGCAGAAAGAAAGTGTTTCTTTTTTTGAAAAAAGAAATAAAAGGATGCAACTGCTCACCTGGGGTCCGGTCTCAACCCCTCGCGTTATTTCAATGACTTACGGCGGCAGTACGCATGGTGCCGGTGTGCGCACTGCATAACAGCAAAAGTTCTTTGCTTCTTTCTTTCAAGAAAGAAGAATCTTCTTTTCTGAAGAAAAGAAGCAAAAGACTTCTTTCTCATACGCTCGCGGCACCATCCGCTCCGACTTCCGCACGGATTTTCATGCGGTTAGAGCGACAGGCCTAGGTGAGCAATTACAAAACCATTATGTTGCGCCTAGCGGCGCTTTAGAAAAGGCGTGAAAAGGACGAAAGCTTTTTAGTTCTTTTCTCAGAAAAGAACCCTTCTTCGTCTCTGCGCTACTCTCGCAAGTACGCTCTCACGCGCGCCGCGACATTCTCCCTGATATTCATCCAGAACAAATTGTAATCATACACGTGGTAACTTCCCGTCCGTGTCAGCAGATCGCTGAAACCGTGCCGTTCGTCCGGTGGAATGGCAATATCAAGCAATCCGTCCTGGCAGGCAGCCCCGGTCAGGCCCGGAATGGTGGCGGGCATCGGCTGCATCGGCCGCACGCCGGGCACCGCGCCTGCGTTGCGCGTCGCCGGCGCGGTCGCATCGATACGCCATGATAGCGGATTGACGCACAGGATCGGGCGTCCGTTGATTTCCTGATAATGGCCTGCATTCCAGATCAGCGCGCTGGCCAGCCAATGTTGCCCGCCCGCGGCATCGGCGACGCTGTTCCATTGCACCATGCAGCCAGTGGCCGTCGCGGTGGCGCACGCCGGCAGCACTGTTTTGGTAAAGGACACCGGCATCGAGGCGCCCACCACGTAAGCGGCAACGAGTTGGCGTTGCCGGCCGCTGCCGACGATCTCTTCCTGCAACAGCCGCATGGCGTGCAGCGATCCCTGGCTGTGGCTCACCAGGATGAAGGGACGTCCGTGGTTATAATGCGCGATATAATAGTCGAACGCTGCCCGCACATCGCCATAGGCGAGGTCCAGTGCATCGCGGCCGCGTGGTGTATTGTGCGTGAAAACGCGAAGCGCCGCCTGGCGGTATTGCGGCGCGTAGATGTCGCAGCAGCCGTTGAACGCGCTCGCCTGAAAACGGAGCGTGCCGCGGTCCACCATCAGGCCCGTCAGTCCGCCTTCATCGTAAGCGGCGTTCCACGCCACGATGCCGAAGAAGGTCGTCGGGTGGATGTAGAACACATCAACCGGATGCGGACCCTTTTTCGGCGGCGTTATGTTTTGGGGCAGGGCCTCGGCGCCGCTTTGCATGCCCGGCAGCGCGGCCCAGGCATTGACTTGGCTATAGTCCGGCGCGGGCGGCGGCATTTGGGCGGCGGCGGGCGCGGCCATCGCCAGCCAGATCGGCAGCCGGGCCATGCGGATGGCGGCGGAACAGGCGCTTCTCATCATCACCTCCGGCGTGCGATACGCGGCGCGCCGGCCAAGTACTCGGTGGGTCGCCGGAGATCGCCCGCCTCAGCAATCGTTGCCGCGGAAACTCCAGCTCTGCACAATACCATTCAGCACATCGAACGTCGTTTCGCAGTCGCGCTGCACGATTTCGGGCGGGATGCCGCCCCAGCCCCAGCCACCACCCCATCCCCAACCGCCGCCCCAGCCCCATCCGCCCCATGGCCCCCAGGGACCGAAGCCGGGGTCGCCGGGGATCGTTTCCAGCCTGTTGCGGCTGTAGGCGAGGAATTTATGGCCGCCGGTTTCATAAGTGCGGGTCGGCACGCCCAGCGTGCGCACCAGGTCGGTTTCCGACTTGCCGACGAGCGCGTTCATGGCCGCGACGTGCTGCGGATTGGGGTGGTAGGCGCAGCTGGCGAGCGCCAGCGCGGTGCTTAGGGTCAAGATCCGCGAAAATTTCGTCATCGCCCTCATCCTGGCCGCCGCGCCGGCGGCCTCTCGCAGCTTTCAACCAGCAATCACCGATAGATAGGATCAGCCGTGCCCGGCAACCACAGCACCTGCTCGATGCTATCGGCGCCGGACGCCAGCATGGCCAGGCGGTCGAAGCCGAGCGCGATGCCGGCGCATGGCGGCATGACGGCGAGTGCGTGCAAAAATTCCTCGTCCAGATCCCAGTCCGGGCCGAATGCGGCGTGTCGTCGTGCGCGATCCGCAATGAAACGGCCGCGCTGCTCCGCGGGGTCGGTTAGCTCCTCGAAGGCATTCGCGAGCTCCATGCCGCCGAGTAAAATTTCGAAACGGAGTGCAACCCGTGGATCAACTGGGTCTTTTTTGGCCAGTGCCGCCTGTGCGGCCGGCCAGTGCGTGAGGAAGGTCGGGTGGTTCTGCCCCAGATTTGGTTCGATCCGTTCGAGCAGCAGGCGGAAAAACAGGTCCTCCCAGCTCTCGTCCGGGCGTAGCGTTGCACCGGCCTGGGCGGCCAGGGCGCTTGCGTCATCTGCGGTCGCGAGCACGTCGACACCTGCCCACCGGGCGAAGGCCTCGGCGACTGTCACACGCTCGAACCGCTCCAGACTGGTGGTGACGCCGCGGCAGGTCACGACGGGGGGCAGGACGGCGCGCAGATAAGCCTCCGTCTCGTCCATGAGGGCGGCCATCGAGGCGCCAGGCCGGTACCATTCCAACATGGTGAATTCGGCGCTGTGGGTGGCCGAGCCCTCGTCATTCCGCCAGACACGGGCGAGCTGAAAGATCGGGCCGGCGCCGGCGGCGAGCAGCTTCTTCATGG
>DATJOH010000583.1:0-2829 GCA_035507235.1 Acetobacteraceae bacterium | reverse complement strand
ATGGGGCCAATTGCGTCCGATGATGTTCGCGAGCGAGCCGCCTGGTGGGAAAATATTGAGGAATGGCCAGAGCACGGGGAGGCGATTTCCGAATTCTGGTGCAGTCTGGCGGAGGCGCCGCCCTTGGTGGTCTGGTTTGGCCGTGGCGATGCGAGCGACCTCAGCCTTTATCTTGCGCTTTGCGATAGAATGCCGGAGTGCATCGCCGCAGTCGCAGATGTTTCCGCGATGTCAATAAGCTATGAATGGGTGGATGGCACCGCAGTCGATATTACTTCGCCGAGCAATCTGAATGACCTGCCCGGCGATGTCCTTTCGGCGATGGCGGCGTTTACGGTGCGGCCCGATCCGACGGAAATCGCTGCTTGCGCTCAGCGCTGGCGCGAGTTGAAAGCGGAGAACGCGGCGTTTCGCGTCGTCAGTGATGTGGGATTGGTGTCTCAGCCGGAGACATATTTCGATAGTGTCATTCTCGGGACCGCCTCCATGGATTGGCAGAGGACGATAAGGGTAGTTGGGGATGCGTTCGGCCGCTGCAACGATAGATTTCGGCAGGTCGGCGATCAGATCTTGCTGGCGCGGGTTGTGGCCCTGGTCGAGTCAGGCGCGTTGGAGGCCGAGGGCGATCCGTGGCAATTGCGTGAATCCCGCGTGAGACGCACTCGTCCCGATTGACGCCGCGACGCGGATATCATCCTCGGACCAAATAGCAAAAGTTCTTTGCTTCTTTCTTTCAAGAAAGAAGCCTTCCTTTTCCTTGCCTTAAGCCCGGCTACGTCCCGGCGTGCAATGATGATGGTGCGTATGGCAGGCCAATGTCCGCGCATGCGCATTCAAAGCGAGGGTGCGGCCGTGCGCCAGGGCGAAGGTGGCGCGGGGCGGGGTGGCGCCGGTGTAGCGATGGCTGGTCAGGTGGACCAGGCGCATGTGGATGCCATGGCCATGTGCGTGCATGCGCAGCGATACGTAATGCGGCCGGAGCGGGGCGGCCTCGGCGGAGGCGATTAGGGCAGGCAGGTGGAAGTGGCGTGGCGCGCGCGGTTCGACGGGCACGCCCATATCCGTGAAGCCGGCGTCGAGCAGCGAGGCCATATGGATGTCGCGCTCCGTATTATTGGATGCGCCCATGACGACGCCGATCAGGCGAACGCCGCCGCGCATGGCGCTGGTCACCAGGTTGTGGCCGGACGCGAGCGTGTAGCCCGTCTTCAGTCCGTCAGCGCCTTCGTAGTCCTGCAGCATGCGGTCGTGGTTCCAGACCTCGCGGCCGTGGAAATAGAAGTTGGGGACGCTGAAGTAGTGGTACTCGTTCGGGAAGTCGGTGATCAGGTGGTGGGCCAGGACGGCGAGGTCGCGGGCCGTGGTCACCTGTTGGGGGTCCGGCAGGCCGGAGGCGTTGCGGAATGTGGAATGGGTCATGCCGAGCGAGCGGGCGCGCAGCGTCATCAACTGGGCAAACCGATCCTCGTCGCCGCCGATCAGTTCGCCGAGGGCGCAGGCGGCGTCGTTGGCGGATTTGGTCACGATGGCGAGGATGGCTTCCTCGACGGTGATGCGGGTGCCGGGAACCAGGCCGAGCTTGGAGGGTTCCATTTCCGCGGCGTGCATGGATACCGGCACGAGCTGGTCGAGGCTGATGCGGTGATCGCGCAGGGCCTGGAACGCCACGTAGAGGGTCATCAGCTTGGTGAGGCTGGCCGGATAGCGCGGCGCGTCGGCGTTAACAGCCTCGGTGACCTTGCCGGTGTCGTTTTCGACGACGATGGAGCTGTAGCGATAACTGCCGATTTGCGCCTGCGCGGCGGCGGGCAGCAGGGCGGCGAACGCGGCGCCCGCGAGCAAAAGCGCGGTGCGAAGCGAAGTCAGATGGCGCGGCGCGGCCGCCATGAAGCCCCCTCGGATCGAATTGACCGGACTGTAGCGGCCGGATTCTCCGTCTGTCCAGCATGATAGACGATGATTGAGTGAATCGGTCGTAAGTACGCCCTGTAAAATGCAACCGCCGGATTGGGCCGCATGCCGGTGTCGTACGGCCAAGGTTGAATGGGCTGCCGGTTGTGCGTTGCACCAATTTTGTTGACCGACCGGTATTTCATAGGTAAAACGCCGTTGCTGCACCGCACAAGCGGCGCAGCGCCATGGATCGGGTTCGCCGGCTTTGGAACCCCAACTGCACTGTTGGAGCGCAGAGAATGACCGTTAAGCCGAAGGCGGTGGAAACCGCCGTTGCCGAAACCGAGGCCGTTGCCACCAAGACGTTCGAGAAGACGGTGGAGAGTCTCAAGCAGAGTGCCGCCACCGCCACCGCCAGCATCGAGCAGGCGCAGGCCCAACTCAAGGAAGGCTATGACCGCGCCATGAAAACCGCAGAACAACTCGCCCAGTTCCACCAGGCCAACCTGGAAGCCGTGATGAAGTCCAGCCAGATCCTGGCGACCGGGCTGACCGACATGACGAAATATTTCGCGGGCAACGCGCAGGCGTCGCTCGAGGAGACCATGAGCAATTTCCGCGCTCTGACGAGCGCCAAGTCGCTCAAGGAAGCGTTCGACCTGCAGAGCGGCTATGCCCGCACCTCGCTCGAGAAGGTGATGAGCGAAGGCGGCAAGCTGACCGAGACCAGCCTGAAGCTGCTGGAGCAGGCAACTGCGCCGATTTCGGCGCGCGTTACCGCGGCGGTTGAGACTTTCACCACGCGCTGAGTCCCGGAAGTCGCTCTGGCGCCGCGTAGGCGCCAGAGTAGCCTTTGCAGACGGGTCAGAAAGCGCAGGGGTTCTTTTTTGAAAAAAAGAACCAAAAAACTTTTAACTTTTCCGCGCAGCACCCGAT
>DATJOH010000582.1:0-2784 GCA_035507235.1 Acetobacteraceae bacterium | reverse complement strand
CTGGATATCGTGTGCTACCGGCGCCACGGGCATAACGAAACCGACGAACCGTCCTTCACGCAGCCGATCATGTATCGCGCCATACGCGAGCGGAAAACGACGCGCCTGCTATATGCCGAGAAGCTGGAGGCGGAGGGCAGCATCGCGCCCGGCGAGGCGCAGGCGATGTGGGACAAATTGTTCCTGTCCTACGACCAAGCCTATTCCGCGGCGCAATCCTATCGCGTGAATAAGGCAGATTGGCTGGAAGGCAAATGGCGCGGCCTGCGGCAGGGCGATGCCGAGGAGGATACCGAGGAAGCAACCGCGGTGCCGCAGCATGTGCTGCACGAAGTGGGACTGGCGCTGGCAACGGTGCCGCCGAATTTCGATGTCAATCCGAAAATAGCCCGTCAGCTTGAGGCGAAGCGGGACATGATCGAGACCGGCGAAGGGCTGGACTGGTCCACCGCCGAGGCGCTGGCCTTCGGCTCACTGCTGCTGGACGGGCACCATGTGCGACTTTCCGGCGAGGATAGCCAGCGCGGCACGTTCTCCCAGCGCCATGCCGTGCTGGTGGATCAGACCAACCAGAACGAATTCGTGCCGCTGAACAATATACGGCCGAAGCAGGCGCATATCGAAATCTTCAACTCGCTGCTGTCGGAAGCCGGCGTGCTTGGGTTCGAATACGGGTATTCGCTGTCCGACCCCTGGACGCTGGTGCTGTGGGAAGCGCAGTTCGGCGATTTCGCCAATGGCGCACAGCCGATCATCGACCAGTTCATTGCCAGCGGCGAGTCGAAATGGCTGCGCATGTCGGGACTGACCATGCTGCTGCCGCACGGGCATGAAGGGCAGGGGCCGGAACATTCCTCGGCGCGGCTGGAGCGGTATCTGCAGCTCTGCGCCGAGCGCAACATGACGATCGCGAATCTGACGACGCCGGCGAATTATTTCCATGCGTTGCGGCGGCAGTTGAAGCGGAATTTCCGCAAGCCGCTGATCCTGATGACACCGAAATCGCTGTTGCGGCACAAATTATGCGTGAGCTCGCTTGCAGAGTTCTCTGGCGAGAGCCGGTTCCGCACGGTGATACCGGAAACCGACAAGCTGGCGCCGAATACCGAAGTGAAACGCGTGGTGCTGTGCACGGGCAAGGTTTATTACGACTTGCTGCAGGAACGGCGTGACCAGGCGATACACGATGTGGCGATCATACGTCTGGAGCAGCTTTATCCGTTCCCGGAAAAATCGTTGGCGTTTGCGTTGAAGCCTTACTCCAAGGCGCAGGTGGTGTGGTGCCAGGAGGAGCCGGAGAATATGGGTGCCTGGAACTTCGTCGATCGCAGGATCGAGCGGGTGCTGATGGCGCTGAAGCCGAAGGGGCGGCGGCCGATCTATGTCGGCCGGCCGGAGGCGGCGAGCCCGGCTACCGGGCTTGCGAAGGTGCACGCCGTGGAGCAGGCGGCCCTGGTCAAGACGGCGCTGGCGGTGGAATAGGGCGGCGTTGCGGCCGCAAGCAGGGGACCCGATCATGTCCGTGCCAATTACGGTGCCCGCGTTGGGCGAGAGCATCGCCAGCGCAACGGTGGCGCGCTGGCTGAAACAGCCTGGCGACGCAGTGGCGGCCGACGAGCCGCTGGTGGAACTGGAAACTGACAAGGTGACGGTGGAGGTGAACGCACCTGCCGCCGGCGCGCTCGGTCCGATCGAGGCCGAGCAGGGCGCCGAAGTCGCGGTCGGCCAGGTGCTGGGATCGGTGGTGGACGGGGCAGGCGTGGCGGCAGAGCCGGCGCCGGCGAAGGCGCCGCTCCCGGCCGGTGACGCTGTGCAGGCGGGTGGCGTGACGATGCCGAAACCGGCGCCGGGGCCAGTTGCCCGACCGGCAGAAGCGCATGACGTGGCGGAGAGCGCGCCGCCACCGCTGCCGGCGGCGGCGAAGATGATGACGGAGCGAGGTGTCGCGCCAGCCGATGTGGGCACCGGCACCGGCAAGGATGGCCGAATCACCAAGGGCGATGTGCTGGAGTTTCTGGCGCGGCCCGTGACGGCGAAGGTGCCGACCCCGAGCACGCCGCCGGCCCCGCCGCGAGCGCCCGACGCGCGCGAGGAGCGGGTCAAAATGACCCGCCTCCGCCGCACGATCGCATCGCGGCTGAAGGAGGCGCAGAACAGCGCCGCCATGCTGACCACCTTCAACGAGGTGGATATGGGCGCCGTCATGGCGCTGCGAGCGGAATATAAGGACGCGTTCGAAAAGAAGCACGGCGGCGTCAGGCTCGGCTTCATGAGCGTGTTCGTGCGCGCCTGCGTGGTGGCGCTGAAGGAATTTCCGGCCGTGAACGCGGAAATTGATGGTGACGAAATCGTCTACAAGAATTTCGTCCATATGGGTATTGCCATCGGTGGGGCGAACGGGCTGGTGGTGCCGGTCATTCGCGACGTCGACCGCATGGGCTTCGCCGAAATCGAGAAGGCGATTGGGGATTTCGGCAAGCGGGCGCGCGATGGACAGTTGAAGCTGGAGGAACTCGCCGGCGGCACGTTCTCGATCACGAATGGCGGCGTGTACGGATCGCTGATGTCCACGCCGATTTTGAATCCGCCGCAGAGCGGCATTCTGGGCATGCACAAGATACAGGACCGCCCGATGGCGGTCGGGGGAAAGGTCGAGATCCGGCCGATGATGTATCTGGCGCTTTCGTATGATCACCGGATCGTGGACGGCAAGGAAGCGGTGTCGTTCCTGGTGCGGGTGAAGGAAAGCGTAGAGGATCCGCGCCGGTTGTTGTTGGGGCTGTA
>DATJOH010000581.1:0-2694 GCA_035507235.1 Acetobacteraceae bacterium | reverse complement strand
CATCGAGGTTCAGTTCGCTGCCGTTCCCACGCAGGGCGCAGCGCAGCAGCTATGGCAGCATCTGCAACAGCAGATCCCCGCCCTGCTGTCGGGGCGGCAACCGGCAATCGTCCGGGTGACGCTCGACAGCCAGGTGTTCTGGCGCGTGCGCACCGACGGCTTTTCTGATCAAGCGGACGCGTTGGCGTTTTGCCGTCAGGCGCAGGCCGCAGGCGTCGCCTGCACGCTCGGCGGGCCGTAGCGCTTCACCTCGCTCCCCATGGTTTCGAGGGAGGATATTCTTACGATTGGGCGGCGGCTGGGGCGCGCGTCGACTCCCTGCGGAGTGGGAGAGGGGTGGCACGGCGCTTTGCCCGCACCTGCGGCAGGCGGAAGCTGGCGCCGTCTCGGGCAAAATCTCCATAGCCTTCCTGCGTCAGCGCGGTGGCTATCTTGCGCTTGGCGCTGGCTTCCAGCTGGTAGACCCGTTCCCGCGACACACCGAATTGCGCGGCGAGCGCGTCCAGGCGCGCCACGTCATCGCTGTCGTTCATGCAGCGTGCCATGAACACGATGCGCTCGCGTTCTCCCAATAGCTCCTGCGTCAGCGTTGCGATGCGCTTGCGCGCCTTGGCGTGATCCAGGCGGAGAATCACGTCGTCTTCCGGCGAGGTTGCCTCGTCAGTCAGCAGGTTTTCCAGGGGCATGGCGCCTGTCTCATTCGGTTGGTCCGTATGCAGGCTCAGGCTTCCGCCCTGCATCAGGCGCATGCTGCGGGCGACTTCATCAGCCGGCAGACCGATGCGGCGGCCGATGCGGTCGCACAGTTCGGAGTCGGTCGGCTCTACCTGGTCGCGCAGGCAGCCTCGCCGCGCTTCGGCGAGCAAACGCCCCCGCAGTTGCATAAGCTGACGATGGGCGTTCGAACCCGGAAGGCGTACGGGTCCAGAATTGCGGGTGACGTAGTCCTGGATGTACCAGCGAATCCAGCCGATGGCGTAGCTCGACAGGCGACTTTCAAAGCGCTCGGGATCGAAGCGGTCGATTGCCGCATGCAGGCCCAGATGTCCCGCGCCGATCAGGTCCAGCAAGTCAACGTTCTGGTGCCGGTAGCGGCTGGCGATGGCGACAACCAGCTTGCTGTGACTCTCCCACAATTCGGTCAGGGCGGACTGGCGGCCTTGCTCGTCACCACATGTACGGACTATCCGCAGTAGCTGGCGTTCGCGTTCGACGGACAGGTTCGACAAGTCGATCTGGCGGCGAATGGCGCGGTCGGTCCACGTTCTCGCTTCCTCCATAGCTCGTCAGCCTCGCAGTTCACGCCGAACCCCCAAACCGCCGTTTCCGGGTCGTGTTGCCCGGACGAATGGCGCCTCGTTGCCGCATGTTTCCCGCCACGGTTACCGGTGTCCTGCTTCAATCCCAGGGTGGCATGTCTCGCGCTGGCCTGCTGCAACTGGCGAAATATAACGCCATCAAAATTCCCACAGCAAGCAGCGTTTAGTGAATTCAGCGTTGATTCGACGCTAACGAGGGGGGCGCAGGACTGTGGCGGTGGCGGTTTTGAGCGCCCGGTTAGTGCCGCCTGGCGGCCCCTCTGCGGCGATGCCCCTGGGATGGCGGAAAGAAGTTCGAAGCCTGGAATCAGCATCCGGATGGGCATTTGCCATAATATTTTCGGCGCAACGCCAACCTGTTGACCTATCGCAGCCGTTGCGTCGCAGGTTTCGATTTTGAGGGAAATCTGGCGGCCGGCCGTGACAGTGCAGGACGCGGCGACGTTTTGAGATTGTCTTTAACGGAAAATTAACGAGATTCGCGTTGTCGGTGCGGGTATGAGTGACGGCTCAGAGTGCCGCCGACCATATAAGCCGGCCTTCGCGGTAAGCGCCATTCTTCACCCTGGCCGTGTATGGCACGATATAACGATCAAACGACGCGGCGGTGAGTCGCAATATGCGCGTAAAATGAGTGGTAGGCAACTATAATACACGTAACCGGCGATGTCCTGCGATAAATAAACCGTATGCTGTTTGATTCGAATTCCATTGGCAACCAAAAGACGAACAAGATCAGCCGGATGGTTTTTCGGAGGGTGAGCAGGTTGAACGTTTCGCGCGGCGAGCTCTTCCTGCCGCCGGCAATGGCAGCGGAGAAGGAGGCACGATAACCAACATGTCGCGCCTGCTGCAGTGACACGACAAGCTGTGCAATTCGCGGGTGGAATCTGCGCCCAGGGCGACTGGATCATGCGGGGGGACCCGTCGGTGGCGAGTGACGGAGAGCTGCGGGGTCGCGGCATTGGGCACGGCGGTCGAAGTCCTGGCGGATGAGCGGCACAAGGTCGTCCATGGTTCTCTGCGCTGCATCATGCGGTGGCGATGTTTCGCGACGCCCCGGAGGCGGTGTGGCGGCGGATGGGAGGCGAGGCCGCCAGCGCGCGGCCGGCGCAAGCGACCGCGGCACTGAGCTCTGTCGTCGGCGGGCATTTTCCGCTGAGCGACGTGCCGCGGTACCAGCTTGCGAAGACGCGTGATCGGCTGGCGGAGCCGGCGGGGGTGCAGGAGCATTGGTTGGATGTGCGACGGGTAAATCATCGGTGCCCTGTCCCAACGGGCCAGACCTCGCAGATCAACGAAACGCTGGGATGACTTTCGAAGAGAACAGTTCAAGATGTTTTTGTGCCCACCGCGGCGGCAATCCGGGCGGCAG
>DATJOH010000580.1:0-4029 GCA_035507235.1 Acetobacteraceae bacterium | reverse complement strand
CGCGCGGAAACATGTCGTAGGTGCCAGCGACATTCGAGCTTCCGCAAGGAATGCTGACAGGATCGAGCAGGTTGAAATCGCTGATCCAGATACGCTTGCGCGCCGGCACGAAGACGCGCTGAAATCCGGCGATTTCCGTCCGTTCTGGTGCGGTGTAAACAACATCCATATCGGGCGCGCTGCACGGCCGCACTTTGGCGGTGGAGGCGCCAAGCACCATGGTTTCGCGCGCCGCCGCCGTAAAGGTCTGCGGATGCTCAAAAATATACCAAATGTCGAACTGCGACATCAGGCGCGACAGAAAACTGAGCGTGCTTTCGCCGAACTGCACGCAGTAGGGAATTTTCGCGAATTTCTCATCCCGCAGCAAATCCGCCTTCACGTAGGTCGAGAAATTCAACAGCTTGGAAAAGCCCCCCATCGCCTCTTCCATGATGTCAAGGACGGTCATTTCCTCGAACACCCGGTAGCGCATTTCGTAGTCCAGCATCTTGAACGCCGGCACCAGGTGCGCCTTGAAGGCGCGAAACTCGGTCTGCCAGCCATCGTCCCAGTTTTGTTCGTTGGTGCTGTCCTTCTCGAATGTCTGGATAATACCGCAACGATAAGTGTAGTCGTCGCCATTGCCGCGCATGCCGAAGACGGCAGGCGTATTGATCAGCTTGCTAGGGTCGATATCCGGGCTATGAAGCGATTGGAACAATGTCGCATCGTAGCTGTAAGGCATGGAAATGCCCTCGATGCCCTGCACGCCGGCGAGCAGCAGCGGACCTTTGTCATGCGTCTCCTGCTGCTGGCCGAGTGCCGTGACAATCTTGAGCGAGGTCTTTGCCATCAGGGTATCTCCACCGTCTGCTGGCCCGGGTTAGGGATCGAGACCACGCCGCCCCACAGGCAGGTGCAGGTGGAGATGCTGTCGAGCGCCGGCTGCCCGGCGATCGTGACGGTGGCGCAGCCGGGCGCCCACGGCGAAGCGGTCGCCGGAAGGCAAGGTTGCGGCGTCAGCACGCCCATGGCGGCGGCGGTCGCCGCGGCGACCTGCGGGTTCGATGGGCTCACGCACATGCCGAACGGCAGGACATTCACCATCGGGACGAAATCCTGAATGGTGGCTTCCGGCTGGTTATCCACGCTGGTGCGGTTGAGCGGCAGCACGGTCAGGTTGGACGGACTCGTGCCGAAACTGCACAGCAACTGGGCGCTGTTTACGACCTGCAGGGCCATGGCCGGACCGCGCGTGACATAGGGTGCCCCCACCGAGGGCAGGCCGCATGACGCGGTCTGCCGACGGGGTCAGGTCCTAGCGCGGGCACGGCGAAGCTGGTTGTGAAGCTTCGTGAATTGCCGCTTAAAGTTTATGAAATTGGGGCGGAGCCTTACTTTTTCAGTTGCTTGAGGCACTCGGAATAATAGCCGCCGCCCTTCTGGATCCAGTGCAATCCGCCATTGGAATTGGTGGCCTTGTTGGCGTGGTATTGGTCGAGACAGGTGTGCATGCGGGCCTTGCCCGCGGTCTCCTTGGCGTGCGCGGGCGAAATTTCGCTGGGGAACACAGGCGTGCCGGTGGCTGCAGCGGCCGCAGCGGGCGCAGGCGCGGTCTTTGCCGGTGCCGGTGCCGGCGTGGCGGCATGTGTGGCCGCGGGCGCGGGCTTCGCCGCCGGGGTCGGAGTTTGCGCGAGCGCGGCGCCCGTCGCCATGGCGAGGCCGAGGGCGGCCGGAACCGCGAACATGAATGATTTCATCGTTGTCTCCAAAGTCACAGACTCAATTCGAACTGTCATCACTGTCGGTGGACGCGTCCGTCGCCGCGGGTGATGCGGCAGGAGCGGCGCCGTTGGGCGTTGCCGCGTCCACCGCGTGAGGCAAGATCTGCGCCAGCAACCCGGCCGCGACGCCGGTCGGCACGCCATGCTGCGTGGCGAACGCCTCAATCTGGTCGGCGGGAAACACCTTCAGCACATCCGCCGCCGAAATGGGCAGGTTGCTGCCACCGCCGACCCAGGATTGCACATGTTCGCCGAGCCCGGCTGCCTGGAATTTCGCCATCAGCCCTTGCACGCCGCCGGCGCTGTCAAGGACCGTGCCGGCAAGGTTCTGCGCCGTCTGCGGTGACACGCCGCCTGCCAGGGTTTCCGCTTCCCGCAAGATCGCGCCGAAGAATCCGCTCATGTGCGCCTCCATTACGCACGCCGCGCGAAAATGCGCGAAATCGCGGGTCCTTGCGCGCGTGCGACTGTTTCACTGCTACAAAGTCCGCCATGCGGTCAACCGCGCGGATGGTGGCGCCTACAGCGGCACGCCGGCTTCCATGCGGCTGGTGCGAATGGTTTGCAAAGTCTGCACCCGCGCAACGTTCGCCGCTTCCGTCAGCTTGCGGGTCAGGTCGTTTTCCTGCGCGGTATCGCGCGCCACCAGGCGAAGCAGGAAGTCGCCGCCGCCGCGGATCATGTGGCACTCGCGCACCTCCGGCCAAGTGCCCACCATGGCCTCGAACGACGCCAGAGCCGCCTCCTTCTGGCTTTCCAGGCCGACGACGACGAAGAAGGTGATGGCAAAGCCGAGCTTCTGCGGGTCGGTGTCCGCGTGATAGCCGCGTATGATGCCGGCTTCCTCCAGACGCCGCACACGGCGCAGGCAAGGTGGCGCCGAAATGCCCGCGCGGCGGGCGAGCTCCACGTTGGTCATGCGCCCGTCTGCCTGCAGTTCCAGCAAAATGCGCCGATCGATGGCATCGATGTCCGGCACTGTTTCCGTATCCGCGTTCATTCCGTCTCCTCGTTGCCCACGCTCATCGGGCGGAGAAATATTATTGCACGTTCCCTGGTTCTGAAAGAGCGAACACGGAAAAACGCCAGGGCCGTTACCAGGGGACCCAGCCCTGACGCACGCCTCTGGCACACGCCCCCGGCGCATCCCTATGTTCCCGGTCATGGAAGACATGCTTGCCATCGCCGCCGCCTGGCACGCGGCTGGAGAGAAAATCGCCATCGCCACGGTGGTCGATACCTGGGGAAGTGCCCCGCGGCCGCGCGGCAGCCGCATGGTGCTGGCGGAATCGGGGCGGATGGCGGGCTCGGTGAGCGGCGGCTGCGTGGAAGGCGCCGTCGCCGATGCGGCGCGCGAGACGTTTCGCACCGGGGCGCCGCAAATGCTCGAATACGGCATCAGCAATGAGCGGGCCTGGGAGGTGGGTCTGGCCTGCGGTGGCAAGCTCAGCGTGTTCCTGGAACGCCTCGGATGACGCCCGACCTGTTGCAGGCGGTATTGGCGGCCCGCGCCGCGGGGCGCGCCGTCACGATGGCCACCCGGCTCGCCGATGGGCTGCAATATCTGCTGCCTGACCCCGCGGCACCGGCCGCGGTGACGGCGGCGGCGGCGGCGCCGCTCGCCATCGAAGACGCCCGCATGGTGGACCTCGCCGGCGAGACCTGGTTCCTGCAATTGGAGGCACCGGCACCGCGCCTGCTGATCGTGGGTGCCGTGCATATTGCGCAGGCGCTGGCGCCTATGGCGGCGATTGTCGGGTTCGCGCCGACCATCCTCGATCCGCGGCGAAGTTTTGCGACAGTAGAACGTTTCCCTGGCGTGACGCTACGCCAGGATTGGCCTGATGCCGCCATGGATGCATTGGCGCCCGATGCGCGCACGGCGATCGTCGCGCTCACGCACGATCCGAAGCTGGACGATCCGGCGCTGGATCGCGCGTTGCGCAGCGAGAGTTTCTTCATCGGCGCCCTGGGGTCGAGGAAGACGCACGCGGCTCGTCTGCAACGCCTGGCGGCGCTGGGACACGCGCAGGACTCGCTCGCGCGCATACGCGGCCCGGTCGGCCTTGCGATCGGCGCGCGCACGGCGGCGGAAATCGCACTCAGCATTCTTGCGGAACTGGTTGCCGCCCGGCGGGGAGCGGCACTGGGCATGCGATCCTCGTGAGGCCGCCGCCGTGAGGTTCGGGCCGATATCCCTCGAGGACGCGTCGGGCGCTATATTGGCGCACACCGTGCGCCTGCCCGGCGGCGCGTTGCAAAA
>DATJOH010000579.1:0-5418 GCA_035507235.1 Acetobacteraceae bacterium | reverse complement strand
TCTTGCTCATTTCAATGCCGAACGCCGCATCGTCGAAAAACACCGGCACATGTCCGCCAAGCAGCGTGCCGTCCGAAAGCGCCAGGCAAATGGCAAAACAGCTGTCCACCGCCGGGAACGTAATCGAATCCCCCGCCGGCGCCAGCACAATGCTCCTGTCCGCCGCGTTCTGCTGCGCCGGCTCAACACAATTATGGTTCGCCATGCTACCCTCCCCGGATTAGCCCACCCTCTGACCGCGCATAGCCCGCATTGGTCGGTCACGTGGGACGTGGCGTTGAATTTTCAGCGTTCAAGTACGGATGTGCCGTTCGCGAATTGCGAGAAACAACGCCACGGCAAACGCGTAACTTGTGAGCAGGCTGACGGGAAAATACAGCCACCCGGCGCGCATGCCGGCGCGCCGCGCCTCGCTCACGGTCCACAATGGAAATATCAGCACATTGGCCAGGATCAGATCCTGTCCGCCGGAAGCCGATGCCGGATTGGCGAACAGCAATCTGGTCCAATGCACCCAGCCGGCCTGGTTGCCGTACTGCATCATATAGCGAATGTTGAAATACCATCCGATGACCAGCCCCGCCGCCGCGACGACATAGTAGGCAGCCTCCAGCAGGCCGACGCCGCCGGCCGTGAAGAGCGTGCGATTGACGGCGAACACCGCCGCCGTCAGCACCAGCCCAAGCGCGATATACACGAAAGAGACCATTTGCATCGTTTCTGTTCCCCCACCCGGTGACCGGCGGTGCCCTCTTGCGGCTGCCGCAATAAAATGGCACAAAACCTGCCCTTCGTCACTGCCGAATGACCGGAAAAGGTCACATCGCCATGCGATCGCTGTTCCTCGTGAGCTGGCTGCTCGCCATTCTGGTGGCCCTGCTGCCACTGCTCTACTTCCTGATCTTCGGCTGGCCCGCGCGGGAGGCGGAGTTTATCGACAAGGTGCGCAACGACACCCAGATGGACGAATATTTCCGGAAATTCTGGTCACAGGGGCGGCAGAATTACCTGAAGAAAGTCCCGAAAGCCAGCAGTGCCACCCTGTTCCGCGCCCGCTACAGAACCCTCATCGGCATTTCCCGTTATGTCGTCCCCTGCCTGCTATTCGTCGCGGTTGTCACCGTGCTCACCGGCCTCGTCGTCGAAAGCGCCATGCGCACGGGCTACGACCATTACGTCGCCTATTACGAGGACGAGGCAAAATCCGAGAGCGATCTTGCCAAGGCGGGCACACCCATACAGCACCCGATCGCCGTCAATCGCACCGACCTCGCGGTTCTGGACAGGGATTTCCGGCCACTCCCGCGTATTCAGCTATCGCTGTCCGCGCTCTCCGCCATCGCCGGCGCCTATCTCTTCATGGTGGCGCAATTGATACAACAATGCCGCGCCCGTACGCTGGTCTATTCCGATCTGTTCGGCGCCGGCCTGCGCCTTATCGTTGCGGTACCGCTCGGCCTCAGCCTTTCCACCCTGGCCAGCGACAGCCTGGGCCCCTTCATTTCCTTCGGGCTCGGCGCATTTCCGATCGGGGCCTTGAGCACGCTCACGCGCAAACTGACCGCCGCGCAACTGAAAACCGACGACCCGCGTGCCGACGACGACCAGACCGTCGCCATGCTCGGCGTCACCCAATCGGTGAGCGACGTGCTCGCCCAGGAAAACATCACGTGCGCCCAACAACTTTGCGATATCGACCCCGTGGTGCTGGCCGTGCGCACCGGCCTCTCATTCGACTATGTGCTGTTCCTGGCCGCGCAATCGCTGGTCTGGTGCTTCCTCGGCAAAACCGCGGCAAGCCTGGCGCCGATCGGCCTCGCGGATGCGCGCGCCATCTGGTACCTCATGCAGAAATCGCCAGAAGACCGCCAGAAAGTGCTCACCTCGGTGGACAAACTGCTCACCGCCGCCGCGACCACGCAGGCACCAAAACCGATCGACGACGTGCTGCTGTTGCAGGCCTTCGACAAGATCTCAATCGATCCCTACACGACCTTCCTTGTTGATTTCACGAGCGATCTGGAGAAGCTGAAACTGCAGGCCGCGAGTCGGAGTGTTATGGCGTGAAAATGCTTAAGGAAGGATTCTTCTTTTTCTGAAGAAAAAGAAGCAAAAAGACTTTTGCCTTTTGCTCGCAGCAGCGGGTCCAACTAAGTGGAATCGGTGCCGTCCGTAATAGACAAAGGTTTTTTGATTCTTTTTTAAAAAAAGAACTGCTTTCTTGGCTTCGGCCCAACAAGAGCCTGGAGCACGCGCGGAGCTGAAAGCAGCCCCGCCCGTGCTCCAGGGAACGGTCTTAAATCGTCCGGTGCATCGCACCCTGAAATGCGGCTCCGTGTCGTCGGGGGTGGCAACACGGATAAAAGCCTTGTTCGTTCAAACCGCCGGGGATCGGGAAAACCGGCGGAAGGATCACGGGGCTCACCGCGTCCTCGGTGTGTTTCCGATATAGGCTTAAACTTTCCTGAATCCAACGAGGACTATTCCGTGGGCAAATCTGGCCAATCCGCTGTGGCAAGGTTCCGGGAAAGTCACGTGGCCGTTCTGGCCGACTTTGCCATGGCAGTCATCGCTGCATTGCGCCCGCGAAATTCCGGCGAATTTCCACTTTTGTTCGCGCGGCCGATCAGTCCTGTTTGGCGACGCGAACCGTGGCGCCGCGCCGTTGGCGCACTGTCGACTCATCGGCTGGTTCTTCCGGCGCCAGGAAGGTCAGCACAAACGGCCCCAGCCGAATCACCGCGCCATCCGCCAGCTTCACCGTGCCGGCGATCCGGCGGCCATCCACTTCCGTGCCGTTGGTGGAGTCGAGATCGGTGATCGCCACGGCGTCACCCTGGCGGACCAGCTGGCAGTGCGTGCGCGACACATCCGCCGCCGGCAAGCGAAGGCTGTTGCCCTCGGTCCGGCCGATGGTGAACGGCCAGGACGCAACTGAAATCAGCAGCGCGGGCTCGCCCGCCGCCTGCACGCGCAACGCATAGCCGCCCGGCTGTGGCGTGCCGGCGCGACGCACCAGGACAGCAAGCCGGTCGGCGAGCTCCGTCAGCGTCGAATCCACGTGCCGCACCGCGCCGGCCGCCAGCCCCACCGCCAAGGCGCGCCCCGGCCGCCGTTCCAGCGCGCCGAACGCCAGCAGCGAGGCGATATGATCGCGCGTCGTCTGGAAATTCTGACCCGTGCGTTCCAGCAGGATGGCGGCCATGCGGTCCGCCAGCATGCCGTTGCCGGCGAGCCCGGACTCGGTATGCCGGGCAATCGCCAGCAGCAGCAGCGTGCGATGCGAGGTGGCGAGCAGATGCCGCCGCGCCTCCAGCCGGCGTGCCTGGCTCAACCCTTGGGCGTCGGCCAGCCTGTCCACCAGGGCCAGCCATGCGCCGTTCAGCACTGCTACCGCTTCGAGCGCCAGCGCCCGCTCCGCCGGCGCCAGGGTCCGCGCTTCAGGCAGCACCAGGCCGGGTTGGAGCACGGGCGCGGCCGCCGCCAGTGCCGCGTAAAGGCTCAGCAGGCTCGCATCATGGCCGGCGCGCAAACGCGGCGTCGGCCGAAGGATTGTGCGCGCGGATAGCGCCGTCCCCGGCGGATCGGTGACACAATTGCCGTCGGTGATCAGTTCCTGCACCCGATCGCGGACGGTGGCATCGTCCACCAGCAGCGCCTGGCGGGTGACACCCAGCAGCTCGCCGAGGGGGGCGCCGGCCGGCGCTTCGCCGCACAGGTGATGCACAAGGTGCCAATGCCCGCGCTTGTGCAGGGCGGGCAGGGCGGCATGCCACCCATCCCAGTAGGCAACCAAGATCCTGGCCGCCGCTTCCTGCCGCTGATCCAAGCGCGCGCCTCTTTCCCCGCGTGCGCCACATGTAACAAGCCTCTGATGGCGCTGTATATGGGCGGAGCGGCGGCGGCCCACGCGGAATTCACCCGGCGCGCCCTTGCCAGGGCGGCACCGCGGCAGGATATGGAGGGCGGGAGGTCGGCGGCGGACGCGCACCCCGCCAACCCGGTCAGGTCCGGAAGGAAGCAGCCGCAGTGGGTCAACGCACGGGTCGTTGGTTGGCCTCCCACCTATGTTTGACTAGGGGGGCTTTGCCCCCCTAGGACCCCCCACTAAGGACTCGTCCCCAGACCCCACTTTGTTTGTCGGAGAAAATGGCGGGGGCCATTCATCACGTGCCCACATCCGCGGTGGCCCCCGCCATTTTCCCCGACTAAAACAGATAGGTTCTAAGGACTTGTCCTTAGTGGGGGGTCCAGGGGGGCAAAGCCCCCTTGGTCTAACATAAGAGGGCCCATGCAAGACTTGCTAGGCAACGACGCGCCGGAGCCGCCGCCGCCGGACGGGCCTGGCCTGTTTGGCGAGGCGCCGCCGCCCGCCGGTCCCACGGCGACCGCGTATCGCGTGCTGGCGCGCAAATACCGCCCAACGATTCTCGATGATCTGATCGGCCAGGACGTGACGGTGCGCATATTGCGCGCCGCGTTCGCGCAGAACCGCATTGCGCACGCGTTCATGCTCACCGGCGTGCGTGGCGTCGGCAAAACCACGACCGCGCGCATCATTGCCCGCGCGCTGAACTGCATCGGCCCTGACGGCAAGGGCGGCCCGACCGCAGATCCGTGCGGCGTGTGCGATAATTGCCGTGCCATCCTGGCCGATCGGCACCCGGATGTGATCGAAATGGACGCGGCGAGCCGCACCGGCGTGGATGACGTGCGCGAAATCATCGAGGCGACGCGTTTTCGTCCCATGCAGGCGCGCACGAAGGTTTTCATTATCGACGAAGTGCACATGCTGTCGCGCAACGCGTTCAACGCGCTGCTGAAGACGCTGGAGGAACCGCCGCCACACGTGAAATTCGTGTTCGCAACGACGGAAATCCGCAAGGTGCCGATTACCGTGCTGTCGCGTTGCCAGCGTTTCGATCTGCGCCGCATTCCGGTGGCGCAGTTGGCCGATCATTACGCGAAAGTAGCCGCCGCCGAGGCCGTGACCGTGGAGCCGGAAGCGCTGGCCGCCATCGCACGCGCCGCCGATGGTTCGGTGCGCGACGGGCTTTCCCTGCTGGACCAGGCCATAGCGCAAGGCGACGGCAGCACGGTGACGGCGGCGCAAGTGGCGGAAATGTTGGGTGTCGCCGATCGCGCCCTGGTGTTCGAATTGATGGAGGCGCTTTGTCACGGCCGCGCCGCGGAGGCGCTTGGCGTCACCGACCGGGCGCACGCACTGGGCGCCGATCTTGGTGCGCTGCTCGGCGATTTGCTGGAGCTGACGCACACGCTCTCGCGGCTGAAAACCATTCCGGATCTGCGGCGTTCCAACGAGCTACCGGAATTGGAACGCACGCGCGGCGCCGCGCTGGCGGACGCTGTCACCATCCCCTCGCTCGGGCGCATCTGGCAAATTCTGCTGAAAGGATC
>DATJOH010000578.1:0-6161 GCA_035507235.1 Acetobacteraceae bacterium | reverse complement strand
GACCGTCAGGCAGCCCGCACGCTCGCGATGAAGCGCTCGATCTCCGTGTTGAACTGGCTGGATTGCCGGCTGAGGCTGCCTGCCGCCTGCTGCACCTGGTGGGCCGCTTCGCCGGTGGCGGTGGCGGCGGTACGCACCCCTTCCATGTTCATCGTCACATCCTGGGCGCCGCGGGCGGTCTGCTGCACGTTGCGGGCGATTTCCGCAGTTGCCGCACCCTGTTCCTCCACCGCCGCGGCAATGGCCGTGGAGATGCCGCTAATGGCGTCCACCCGCTGGGTGATCGCCTGAATGGCAGTGACCGCCTGGCCGGTGGCCGTCTGGATCTGCGCAACCTGGCTGCCGATATCCTGTGTCGCGGTCGCGGTTTGCCCGGCGAGGGCCTTCACCTCACTTGCCACGACCGCGAAACCGCGGCCAGCCTCGCCGGCGCGTGCCGCCTCGATAGTGGCGTTCAGGGCCAGCAGATTGGTTTGGCCGGCGATGCCGTTAATCAGGTCCACCACCTGGCCGATGCGCTGCGCCGCCTCGGCAAGATTATTCACGATGTCCCGCGTGCGCTCCGCTTCCTGCACCGTCTCGTGCGTCATGTGCGTGGACTGCGCCACCTGTCGGCCGATTTCGGCGACCGACGCGGCAAGTTCCTCGGCGCTTGCCGCCACCGTCTGAATGCCGGCGCCGGCTTCCGATGCGGCGGCGGCCACGGCGGTTGCCCGCTTGTCGCCATCCGCCGCACTGCCCGCCAGACTGGCGGCGGTGGCGTTCAACTGGCTGGCCGCGCCGGACAGCGAGGCCATGGTTTGGCTGGATTGTGCCTGGAAGCCTGCGACGACCGTATCAATGCGCGCGGCCCGCGCGGCCCGAGCTTCCGTGGCGGTGCGTGTTTCGGCGGCGAGCCGCTCGCTTTCCGTCAGGCCAGCGCGGAAGGCTTCCAGCGAGGCGGCCATGGCGCCGATTTCGTCCCTGCGTCCGGCGCCCGGAATGGCAACCTGCAAATCGCCGGCGGCCATTTTGTCCATCGCGCCACGCGTCGCCACCAGCGGCCGCGCGATGTCCCGCATGAGCAGAAAGGCGGTGGTCAGCGCTGCCAGTGTTACGATGGCCAGTGCCGCCAAGGTGAAGGTTCGCGTACTGCCATACGTCGCGGCGCTGGCATCGCTGGCGGCATGGCCGGTGCGATTGTTGTAGTCGATCGCTGCCGTCACAGCGGCGCGCAGCCCCTCCATCTTTTCGAGCCCGGAACCCATGTACAGTGCGCGCGCGCCGGCGATGTCGTGCTGGGCAAGCAGCGTATCCACCGGCGCATCCATGTTGTCCCGATAGGTCGCCGCGTCGTCCGCGATCTTCGCGTAGTTGGCCGTCTCCCAGCCCTGGTCCACGAGCGGCTTATAGTCAGCCAGCGTGGCGAAGAACTCGTCGCGAGCTTTCGCGCGCTGGGCTTCCGATTCGGCTTGCAGTGAGGTTCCGGCGTTCAGCACCACGTAACCCTGTTTCACCCGATAGCGCTCGAGCGTGATACCGACCCGCCCGACAACGCCCACTGACGGAAGGTAATCATTGTCCACCAGTTGTTCGGCCGTGCGCATGTCGCTCATGCCGTGCAGCGCAAAGAAACCGAGGCCGAGCGCGAGGATCGTAAGGATGGCGAAGCCGAGGCCGAGCTTGCCGCCGATGGTGAGGCGACCGAGGAAAGGGAGGGACATGAGGGTGATCCGGATGCGGTAGCTCCGGTCCGACTACGCCTCGCCGCTTACGGCGGAGTTAAGCGCCGCCGTCTTCGCGATTGTCATGCCGCCTCCCGCCACCCTAAGCAGCGCCGGAAGGGTGGACCGCATGCAGCCATTGATTGCCGGCAATTGGAAAATGAACCTGCTGACGGGGCCGGCTGCCGCGCTGGCACGCGACATAGCGGCGGGTGCTGACGGACTGGCCTGCGAACTCGCTATCTTCCCACCATTCACCGCGCTTGCCGCCGTTCGCGCGGCCTTGCACGGCACCGGCATCCTGCTCGGCGCCCAGGATTGTCACGCCGCGTCCCATGGCGCGTTCACCGGCGATATCGCCGCCCCCATGCTGGCCGACGCAGGCTGCGGCGCCGTGATCCTGGGCCACTCCGAACGTCGCGAATTTCATGGCGAAACCAGCACCGCCGTGCGCGCCAAGGCGCACGCCGCCGCTGAAGCCGCCCTGCTGCCGGTGGTCTGTGTCGGCGAGCGCGAGGCGGAACGTGACGCCGGCCACGCGCTGGACATCGTCTGCGGCCAGGTCGCCGAAAGCCTGCCGGACGGTTTCGAAGGCGTCGTCGCCTACGAGCCGATCTGGGCGATCGGCACCGGCCGCACCCCAACCACCGACGACGTGGCCGCCATGCATGGGGCGATACGCCGCGCCCTGCTGCGCCGCCTCGGCGCGGACGGCGCCGGCGTGCGCATCCTCTACGGCGGCAGCGTGAAACCCGAGAATGCCGCCAGCCTGCTGGCCGTCCATGAAGTCGGCGGCGCGCTCGTCGGCGGCGCCAGCCTCTCGGCCGCCGATTTCCTGGCAATTGCCGCCGCCGCCCCCCGCCGCTAGAAGGCGCCGCTCCCCATATAGGCCTGAAGATGTCCGCCCTTATCCCCGTGCTGCGTGTGGCACACCTGTTTGTCACCCTGGCACTCATCGGCGTCGTGCTGATCCAGCGTAGCGAGGGCGGCGGCCTCGGCATCGGCAGCAGCCAGGGCATGGGCTCGTTCATGAGCGGCCGCGGCACCGCCAACCTGCTGACCCGCACAACCGCCATCCTGGCCGCGGGATTTTTTGGCATTTCGCTCAGCCTCGCGCTGCTGACGCGCGGCACGATGCTCGGCAACGCCCGCGACATTCTGGCGCCTACGAAACCGGCCGCGCATGTCATCACGCCGGCCAAGCCGGTGGTACCGGCGGTGCCGACGAAGTAAGGCAAGGATTCTTCTTTTTCTGAAGAAAAGAAGCAAAAAGAATTATGTTGAGCCTAGCGGCGCTAAGGGATTCCGCGTGATCACGCATCCCTTGTTCTTAGTGCCGCTAGGCGCAATATAGTATTTTTGCTTCTTTTTTCAAAAAAAGAAGACCTTCCCTTCCTAGGCCTGACGACTCGGCGCACGCGCCTAAGACAGGACAGCTCCACGGCGCACCCCTGGTCTTATCGCCGCACCGCACGCTAAGAAGGCCTCCCATGACGCGGTTCGTATTTATCACCGGCGGCGTGGTCTCCTCCCTTGGCAAGGGCATTGCCAGCGCGGCGCTCGCGGCATTGCTGCAGGCGCGCGGCTATCGCGTGCGCCTGCGCAAGCTCGATCCCTACCTCAATGTCGATCCGGGCACGATGAGCCCGTATCAGCACGGCGAGGTGTTTGTGACCGACGACGGGGCGGAGACCGACCTCGATCTCGGGCATTACGAGCGATTCACCGGCGTGCATGCGACGAAGGCCGATAACGCCACCACCGGCCGCATTTATTCCGATGTCATCGCGCGTGAGCGCCGCGGCGATTATCTCGGTGCAACGGTCCAGGTTATTCCGCACATCACGGACGCAATAAAATTTGCCATAACGCGCGAGACCGACGACCTCGATTTTTGCCTGATCGAAATCGGTGGCACGGTAGGCGATATCGAGAGTCTGCCGTTCCTAGAGGCGATCCGCCAGCTTGGCAACGATCTGGGGCCGGAGCGCACCATGTTCGTGCATCTGACCCTGGTGCCGTTCATTCCAAGTGCGGGCGAGCTGAAAACCAAGCCGACGCAGCATTCGGTGAAGGAGCTGCAGAATGTCGGCATCCAGCCGCAAATGCTGCTGTGCCGCTGCGACCGTCCGATACCGGACAATGAGCGGCGCAAGATCGCGAGTTTCTGTAATGTGCGGCCGAGTGCGGTGATTGCCGCGCTGGATGCGGATACCATCTACGCGGTGCCGATCTCCTATCACAACGAAGGCATGGATCGCGAAGTGCTGCGCCATTTCGAGCTGCCGCACGATGCCGAGCCAGATGTTTCGAAATGGCAGCAGATTCTCGATGTGGTGCGGGCGCCGGAAGGCACGGTGCGGATTGCCGTGGTGGGCAAATACACCAACCTGCTGGACAGCTATAAGTCGCTGGCGGAAGCACTGGCGCATGGCGGCATTGCCAACCGCGTGCGCGTGCAACTGGACTGGGTGGACAGCCAGGTGTTCGAGCGGCCGGACGCGGTGGCGCGGCTCGAGGATGTGCATGGAATCCTGGTGCCCGGCGGCTTCGGCGAGCGCGGCACCGAGGGGAAAATCGCCGCGGTGCAATTCGCCCGGGAACGCAAAATCCCTTTTTTCGGTATCTGTTTTGGCATGCAGATGGCGGTGATCGAGTGCGCCCGCAATCTCGCCGCCATGGCGGACGCCAGCAGCACGGAATTCGGGCCTTGTCCGGAGCCCGTGGTGGGGCTGCTCACTGAATGGGCGCGCGGCAACGATGTGGAGCGCCGCGCCGCCGGCGGCGATCTCGGTGGCACCATGCGGCTCGGCGCCTATCCGGCGATTCTCGCGGAAGAGAGCTTGGTGCGGGCCATGTATGACGGCGCCGCAGAGGTGTCCGAGCGCCACCGGCATCGTTACGAGGTGAATGTTTATTACCGCGAGAAGCTGGAAGCCACCGGGTTGCGGTTTTCGGGCCTGTCGCCGGACGGCATTTTGCCCGAAGTGGTGGAATATCCCGATCATCCCTGGTTCATCGGCGTGCAATACCATCCGGAACTGAAATCGAAACCGTTCGCGCCGCATCCGCTGTTTGCCGGCTTCATTGCCGCGTCCGTCCGGCAGGCGCGCCTTGTCTGAGCCGCGCCGCGTCAAGATCGGGTCCGTCACGGTCGGCAACGATCTGCCGTTCGTGCTCATCGCCGGCCCCTGCCAGATCGAAAGCCGCGCCCACGCCATGGAAGTGGCCGGCGAGCTCACCCGGCTCTGCGACCTGGCCGGCATTGGCCTGATTTACAAAAGCAGCTTCGACAAGGCGAACCGCACCAGCGCCAACGCGGAACGCGGTATCGGCATCGTCGCGGGCCTGCGCATCCTTGCCGACGTGCGTGAAACATTCGGCATTCCGGTGCTGACCGATGTGCACGGCCCGGAACAATGCGGCCCGGCGGCGGAGTCCGTGGACGTGCTGCAAATTCCCGCTTTTCTGTGTCGCCAGACCGATCTCCTGATTGCCGCCGGCGAAACCGGCGCCGCCATCAATGTGAAGAAGGGGCAGTTCCTGGCACCCTGGGACATGAAGAACGTTGCCGCGAAAATCGCCAGTACCGGCAATGAGCGTATTTTGCTCACCGAGCGCGGCGCGAGTTTCGGCTACAACACGCTGGTCAGCGACATGCGCGCTTTGCCGGTAATGGCGGAGACCGGCTATCCGGTGGTGTTCGACGCGACGCATTCGGTGCAGCAGCCAGGCGGCCTCGGCACTGCTTCCGGCGGCGATCGCCGTTTCGCGCCCGTATTGGCCCGCGCGGCGCTCGCGGTCGGCTGCGCCGCGGTGTTCATGGAAACGCACCCCGACCCTGACCATGCGCCGAGCGACGGCCCCAATATGGTGCCATTGCGCGACATGGGACGCGTTCTGGACATGATGCTGGCTGCAGATTCAGTGGGCAAGAATTGGGCGCAGGGGACCGCGTTTAATAACTGATCAGCGGGGCGAAGGGGAACAGGCAAGAAAGGACTTCTTTTCTGAAGAAAAGAAGCAAAAGACTTTTGTCAGTGGCTTCCACCAGCCAGGCCAAATCGGTGGCCTCCGTGATGCCGTAACGGATAAAAGTTTTTTGGTTCTTTTTTTCAAAAAAGAACCGCTTTCTTCCTAGCCAAAGCCAAGGCCGCCAAAGAAAGCACCCACATCGGCGGCAAACGCTTGCGGTTCTTCCAGCGCCGCGAAATGACCGCCCGCTTGCATACTGGTCCAATGCACGATGCGGTAGAATCGCTCGGCAATAGCGCGCGGCGGCGGCGGCAGGAATTCGCGTGGAAAATGGGCAAATCCGGTCGGCACCTGCACGCAAAGACCGCGATGGCGACCGGACATCGTCTCCTCCAGCGCGCCGCGATACATCCAGATCATCGACGGCACCGCATCGTTGATCAGATGGATCATCAGATTGGTGATAAGCCAATCCTTGCTGAA
>DATJOH010000577.1:0-4142 GCA_035507235.1 Acetobacteraceae bacterium | reverse complement strand
GTGATATTAAACGGCCGAAAAACCGTAGTCTTTCAAGATTAGCATGGAAAAAGAGCAAAAGTTCTTTGCTTTTTTCTTTCAAGAAAGACGATTCTTCTTTTCTGAAGAAAAGAAGCAAAAGACTTTTGTCTGTTTTGTTCCGTCTCATGCGTAGGGCCGTCGATATTGTTTCGGTTGTGTTGCTGGCGGCATTGCCGCTGGTGGGGCTGCTGCTCGGGCCAATATATGCGGCGCTTGCCTGGGTGCTGGGGGGCTTGCGACTGGTGGGCGCGTTGGCCTTGCGGCGCGAGGCGCCCGTGCTGGATTGGACGTTGGCCGTGCTTGCCGCCGGATTCTCGCTTGCCTGTCTGATGGGAGCGCTCTGGTCGATTGTACCGGCGCATACGCTGGGCGAAACCGGGCAGCTTGCCGCCATCCTCGCGGCCAGCCTCGTTGTGATTGCGGATCGCTCTATGCCCTCTGCGTTGGCGTCGCGCGTGTTCGGCGCGTTCACGATCGCGCTGATCGCCGGCGTCGCGATCCTGGTGACGGATCATGTACTGCATTACTGGCTGGAACGACATCTCACGGGTAAGGCGGAGATTCCCGGCACGAAATATAATCGCGGCGAGGATTACCTCACGCTGCTGATGTGGCCGAGCCTGGCCTATTGGTGGCTGTCCCGGAGGAAAATTTACGCCGCACTGGTGGTCGGTGCCGTCTGCGTCGCCGCAATCTTCGGACTAAGCACCACGGCGCGGGTGATTCTGCCAGCAAGCTTCGCAACCTTTCTTGCCGCGTCGCTGGCGGCGCGGCGGACAAGGCGGGTGATGGCCTTGGCGGTCGTCGCCATGGCGGCGACGCTGCCGTTTTTGCTCCGCATGCTGGCGCGAGACCGCGCCTTGCTGTGGCATCATGTCAAGGAATCAGGCCTGCACCGGCTGGAAATCTGGGACTATATGACGGCGCGCGTGCTCGAGCGGCCGCTGGCCGGCTGGGGCCTGGGCGCCGCGAAATATGTACCAATACGACCGGCGGAACAGGCAAGCTACGTATTCGTCAAGCCCAGCGGCATTTATCCGCACCAGCAATGGCTGCAATTATGGCTGGAAACCGGCGCCGCGGGCGTCGTGCTCGGCACGTTGTTCGCGCTGCTGGTGCTGCACCGCATCGGCAGGCTGCCGCCACGCCTGGCGCCGTTTGCCCTTGCCACCTTCACGGCAGCGATTGTGCTAAGTTTTTCCAGTTTCGAAATTACCACCGACAGTTGGTGGGCGGCGCTGGCGCTGACGACGCTGCTGTTCCGCCTGGCCGCCGGCGCCGTCGCTCCATGAAGATATTGCACGCCATCGCGGGCGCGGCGACCGGCGGCGCCGAAACATATTCGCAGGATGTAATTGCGGCGCTCGCGGAACGTGGCATATCCCAGCACGTGGTAGGCCGGCCGCATGAATTGGCGGTCGAACGGTATAAGAAAGCCGGCGTCTCCTTCACGCCTTTCGGTTTCTCTGCGCTGGACAGGCTGCGTCCGGGATTTCTGCGGCGGCAGGCGGGGGCGTTCGACGCGGACCTGGTGCATGCCTGGATGGCCCGCGCCGCGGATTTCGTACCGCGCCGCATGCCCTGCCCGGTACTCGGCTGGTTTGGCGGTTATTACGATCTCAAATACTATCGCCGCGCCGATTTCCTGGTGGGCGTCACCCGCGACATCGCGCGCGACCTCATCGCCCGCGGCGCGCCGCCGGATCGCGTGGCGGTGGTGCATACATTCGGCACGCTGCCGGAAAGCCCGCCGGTCTCGCGCGCCAATTTCGCAACACCGGCGGCGGCGCCGGTGGTGCTGGTGCTGTCACGCCTGCACGAAAAGAAGGGCATCGACACCATCCTGCGTGCGGTGGCTCTTCTACCGGGTGCCTATCTCTGGATTGCCGGCGATGGACCGGAACGGCGGTCCTACGAAACCCTGGCGCAAAGCCTGAATCTGACGGATCGCGTGCGCTTTCTCGGTTGGCGCACCGATCGCAAATCGCTTCTGGATGCCTGCGATGTATGCGCGTTGCCAAGCCGGTATGAGCCGTTTGGCACCGTCATTCCGGAAGCCTGGTCGATGCGCCGACCGCTGGTGGCGACGCGCGCCGCCGGCGCAAGCCAGTACGTCGAGGACGGCGAAAGCGGGCTTTTGTGCGACATTGACGACGTGGCCGGACTCGCCGCGACCCTGCGGCGGGCGTTTGCCGACACTGCGCTTCGCGAACATTTGGCGGAGGGCGGCTACACCGCCTACCTGAGGGATTTCGAACGCACCACTGTTATTGATGCGCTTCTCCACGTTTACCGCCAAACGATTGCGGCGGGGCGGTCTTTGCATATCGCCCCGGATTGAATTTCCGGTCCCGCCTCGTCGCAAGCCCTCGCACTCACCAGGGCAGATCGTGCGCCTGCGGGGCGTGCTGCTACACTCAATGATTAACCGGCGCCGCAGCGGCCGCTGGGGTGAAGGAACTGTATTCCCCGACGTCCAGCGACCGCACCGGACGCACTTCGATGCTGCCGTATTTTGCCGGCGGGATCCGCGCGGCAATGCTAAGCGCCTCGTTCAGATCCTTGGCTTCAATCAAATAAAAGCCAGCCAGCAATTCCTTCGTCTCGGCAAAAGGACCGTCGAAGAACGCGGCGTTGCCGTTGCGGACACGCACCGTCGTCGCGGAGTGCACCGGGTGCAGCGGCTCGGCCGCGAGAAGGCGACCGCTGCTCGCGAGCTCGCTTGCGAAGGCGAAGCAGTCGCCATCCGGGCAGGCGCTCCAGTGTTCTTCATCGAGATAGACCAGGCAGAGATATTTCATATCGCCCTCCCTTACGTCAGGTCACGCGGCCAGGCGCAAATCGACCAGCGCGCCATTGACGATCCAGTGGCAGCCGAAGCGGTCCTTTACCATGCCGAACTTCTTTGCCCAGAATGTGTCGCTGAACTTCATCGTCACGGTGCCGCCATCCGCGAGGGCATCAAAAATCTGCAGCGCCTCCTCCACGCTGTCGTAGTTGAGCGCAATCGAGACGCCGTGAATGCCTTGATACGGCATGCCGGGCGGGCAATCGCCGGCGTACAAGAAGGTGCCGTCCGCGAATTCGAGGCGGGCGTGCGCGACGCGGTCAAGGTGCTCGGGCGGGCAGCGATCGGCGAACGGCGATTGCCGGTTCGTCATGATGCCAAGCGTGCCGTGCAGCACTTTTGCGTAAAAGCGCATGGCCTCGGCGCAATTGCCGTCGAAGGCCAGGTAGGGAATCGGTTGCAACATTGGTTTGCTCCTTTCTCGTGATGATCAGGCGGCCGCCTGATCGGGGATGAAATCGGCAAGCTGCGCCTCCATCGCGCGCCGGAAAGCCGGCCGGGCAGTGCCGCGCGAAACGTAGGCGGCGAGATTAGGGTGGGTTGCCACCAGCGCCTGATCGGGGATAGCGCGCAGCGTATCGACCATCATCAGGTCGCCGATCGAAAAAGATCCTTCCAGCCATTCCTTGTCGCCAAGCGAGGCGGAGAGTTGCGCCAGCCGTTGCGCTGCAAACGGCGTGACCGCGGCGCGGGCATCCGCCGACCAGGGCGCGTCCGCAACGAACAATGTCAGCACCGTCAACATGAATGTTTGCGGCTCTATGCTGTTCAGCGCGGCCATCATCCAGGCGATGGCGCGGCCGCGGCCGGGTTCGTCACGCGGCAGCAACCGTTCGTCCTTGCCGCCGATATGCAGCACGATGGCACCGGACTCGAACAGGCAAAGCGCGCCCTCCTTATAGACGGGCAATTGGCCGAACGGCTGCTCAGCGAGATAATTCTCCGGCCGCGGCGGCCCGAACGATGTGCCACCGGCGCCGCCGATCAGCCGCACACGGTAAGACAAGCCGATTTCCTCGAGCGCCCAGCGCACGCGCAGATCGCGCACGAAGCCACGCGCGAACGGCGGTACCCAGGCGAAGGCAGTTACCTCGATTGGTGATTGTTGGTCGGTGGGCATGCGGTTTCTCCGTTGCTATTTCATACCAAATGGCATTGCTATTGACGCATGGGCAACAAGAAGAAAAATGTTCTTTTTTGAAAAAAAGAACCAAAAAACTTTTATCTGTTCGGGGCGTATGGCAATATCCGTTTGGTGGCGAAGATGCAGGAG
>DATJOH010000576.1:0-7710 GCA_035507235.1 Acetobacteraceae bacterium | reverse complement strand
CGACGGCGCCGAGCCCTTCGCCGGCCTGACCAAGGTCGGTGACACCCTCTATGGCACAACGCAAGGCGGCGGCGTCCCTAGCAAGGGCGCTGTGTTCGCGATCAAGCTGGCAACCGGAACCGAAACGGCAATGTACGCCTTTCAGGGCGGCAGCGACGGCGCCAATCCTGTCGCCGGCGTCATCAATGTCGGCGGCATGCTCTACGGCACCACCGCGCTCGGCGGCGGCACCGGCTGTGGCGGCGCGGGCTGCGGCACGGTGTTCGCGCTCGATCCCACGACCGGCGCCGAAACGGTGGTATATGCCTTCCCAAACCGGCGCAGCGGCGCCGCGCCAGGCGAACTGATCAGCGTCGGTAACACGCTGTATGGGACAACCCACGCCGGCGGCCTCGGAAACTGCACGACCTATGACACCATCGGCTGCGGCACCGCGTTCGAAGTGAATCCGGCAACCGGCAAGGCAAAAATGCTGTATTCCTTCGCCGGCGGCAGCGACGGCGCCGATCCCGCCGGCGCTCTGATCAACGTCGGCGGCACCCTTTATGGCGCGACCAACGCCGGCGGCGACGCCGCGAGCTGCGAGTCCCAAGTCGGTTGCGGCACGATCTTCGCCATCACGCCGTAGGTCCGCACACGGCGTCCCATGCTCGCCAACGCGTGCATGGGATGCCGCCTCGCTCATAACGTCACCTGTCGGCCGACTAATTCGTTACGTTTTCCAGAAAACTGTTCCGTTCGCCGCCGCAGCCGCCTCCCCATGTTTTCGCCCGCTGCACCCCGCCACCTCGTCCTCGCGAGGAGGCACCGCTTCCAGCCTCGGTACCGTTTTCGCGCTCGACCTGGCGACCGGCAAAAACAAGCCGTTACACGCCTTCGCGGGAGGCAGTGACGGGGCCGATCCGAGCGCCAGCCTGATCAATGTCGGCGGCACATTGTACGGGACAACCGTCGCCGGCGGCGCTGGAAACTGTAACGACGCGCTCGGTGTCGCCTGCGGCACGGTGTTTGCGGGACCAACAGCGGCGCTGCCCGCCGCCGGCCAAACAGAAAAAAGTTTTTTGCTTCTTTTTTTCAAAAAAGAAGCCTTCCTTCCCCCGGAATTTGCGCTCGCCAGCCGCCTTCGGCATACCGCGCGCCACCACCGGAACACTCAAACCGCCCATGCTCTATTTCAGCCGAGCCCGGACGCTCCTGATCCTTGGAATCTGCGTCCTCGGCGCCCTGCTCACCCTGCCGAACTTCCTGCCCCAGCCCGCCCCGTGGGTGCCCTGGCGTCAGGTCCATCTCGGCCTCGATCTCCGCGGCGGCTCCTACCTGCTCATGCAGGTGGACCTCGGCTCCATCGAGCACGAACGCCTCGACAGCCTCGCCGACAGCGTCCGCTCCGTCCTGCTCAAGGACGACATCGGCTACCAGAACCTGGCCGGCCAACCGGATGAGCACCGCGTCTTCCTGCACCTGCGCGAGCCCGACCAGCACGACGCCGCCCTGGCCGCCATCCGCGCCATCCCGCCCGCCGTCCCTGGCGAGTTCACCATCCAGGACCTGCCCGGCAACAACGTCACCCTGACGCTGCAACCCGACGCCATCGCCAAGCGCGCCGCCGATGCGGTCACCCAGTCGATCGAAATCGTCCGTCGCCGCATCGACGAAACCGGCGTGGTCGATCCCGCCATTACCCGCCAGGGCTCCGACCGCATCGTCGTCGAGCTCCCCGGCGTCAGCGACCCCGAGCGCATCAAGGCCCTGCTCGGCAAAACCGCCAAAATGACCTTCCACCTGCTGGATGAAAGCGCACTGCCCGGCTCCACCCCCGGCCCCGGCGTCGAACTGCTCCCCATGCAGAACAACCCGACGGAAAAGCTCTATATCAAGAAGCACGTCGAAGTGGACGGCGCCGACCTTACCGACGCCCGCGCCGGCACCAATCCGCAAACCGGCGATTGGGTGGTCAATTTCACCTTCAACAGCCTCGGCGCCCGCCGCTTCGCCGACACCACCCGCAACAATGTCGGCCACCGCTTCGCCGTGGTGCTGGATAACCAGATCATCACGGCCCCCGTCATTCGCGACGCCATCACCGGCGGCCGCGGCGAAATCAGCGGCTCGTTCGACGCCAAATCCGCCAACGACCTCGCCGTCCTGCTCCGCGCCGGCGCCCTCCCCGCGCCGCTCCAGGTCGTCGAGGAACGCACAGTCGGCCCCGAACTCGGCGCCGACTCCATCCGCGACGGCGCCTACGCGCTGGCCTGCGGCTTCGTGCTCGTCATCGTCTTCATGGGCACCTTCTACGGCCTGTTCGGCTGGCTCGCGAACATCGCGCTGGTCGTCAACCTCGTGCTGATGGTCGGCATCCTCTCCCTCTTCACCGCAACCCTCACGCTCCCGGGCATGGCCGGCCTGCTGCTCACCCTCGGCATGGCCGTGGACGCCAACATCCTGATCAACGAACGCATCCGCGAGGAAACCAAGAACGGCCGCACACCGCTGAACGCCATGGAAACCGGCTTCCGCAAAGCTTTCGCCACCATCCTGGACAGCAACGTCACCGCCTTCCTCGCCCACGTCATGCTGTTCGTGTTCGGCTCGGGGCCGGTCAAAGGCTTCGCCCTCACCATCACCATCGGCATCGTCACCACCCTGTTCACGGCCACCGTGCTGGCGCGGATGATGATGGTGAAATGGTACGTCTCGCGGCGGCCCCAGCTATTGCCTGTCTAAAGTAAGGCCAGGGGGCTTTGCCCCCTGCACCCCCACTGGGGACAACTCCCCAGACCCCATTTTTATAGAGCTCACACCAATGTTCTACCGTCCGGCACTCAGGTTCGTCCCAGACAACACCCGCTTCAAGTTCATGAAGGCGCGGTGGTTCGGGCTCGCCGGCTCCTTCCTTCTGTCGAGCCTTTCGATCGGGCTATTTTTCTATCCCGGTCTCAAACTTGGGATCGACTTCAAGGGCGGCATCGTCATGGAAGTCGAAACGCCCCACGCCGCCGACATCCCCGCGCTGCGCGCCGCCTTCGCCCGCGCCAACATCGAAACCGCCGGCCTGCAACGCTTCGGCGCGCCCAACGACATCCTCATCCGCCTCGACTCCCAACCCACCGGGCCGGCCAATCAGGCGCTGCAATCCAAGGTTCGCGCTACCCTCGCCACCGCGCAGCCGGGCGCCAAGGTGCTCCGCGCCGACGTCGTCGGCGCCTCGGTCAGCCGCGAGCTCTTCACCAACGGCGTCCTCGCCCTGGTCATCAGCCTCGGCATGATCATGGCCTACATCTGGTTCCGCTTCGAATGGCAGTTCGCCGTCGGCGCCGTCGTCACCCTGCTGCTCGACGTCACAAAAACCATTGGTTTTCTGGTAGTTACCGGCATCCAGTTCGACCTGGTCATGGTCGCCGCCATCCTCACCATCATCGGCTACTCCACGAACGACAAGGTGGTCGTGTACGACCGTGTTCGCGAGAATTTGAGAAAATACAAGACCATGCCGCTGCGGGATCTGATAGATTTATCGATTAATGAGACGTTGAATCGCACCCTGGGGACCTCGAGTACGGTTTTCCTGGCAAGCCTGCCGCTCGCCCTCTTCGGGGGCGAGACGCTGTCGGGTTTTGCCTGGGCCATGCTCTTCGGCATCGCCATCGGCACGGTTTCCTCGATCATGATCGCCGCCCCGATCCTGCTTCTCCTGGGCGAACACCGGCTGCGGCGCGACGTGGCCACCCCGCCAGGCAATAAGCCGGCGGCCGCCGGCACCGCCTAAGCGGCGCCGGCAGCCCTCTGCTCCTGGCGGCGGCCTTTTGGCGCCGCGACGAACAGGAGCAAGATGGCGGCCGAAGACCAACAAAGGGAGACGCGGCTGCTACTGGTCAGCGGGGATCCGGCCTTGATCGAGGCTGGCCGCGGAGCGGCCCGCGCGCTCGGCGGCCGGCTGTTCGTCCTGCCGGCGCTGGATCCGGCGCTCGCCTGGCTGCTGCACCCTCACCCGAGCTGCACCCATCTGCTGCTGCCGGCCGGCACCTCGCCCGCGGACATGGATACGCTGGCCGGCATGCTGGATGAAATCACCGACGGCGCCGGCACGGTGCTGCTGCTCGGCCCCGGCCCGCCGCCGGACCGCCTGGCCATCCGGGTCAATCCGCCGACCGAAGCCAATATCATCGCCGCCGTCCGCGCCGGCCGCCCGCGCCCCACCGGCCAGCCGCTCGATGCCACCACGCTGCGTGCCGCCCTGCACCAGGGCCGCCTGCGCATGCATTTTCAGCCCGTGCTCGAAGCCCGCTCGCTGCGCCTCCTCGGCGTCGAGGCACTCGCCCGCCTGCACCACCCGACCCTCGGCATCATCCGCCCGTCGGACTTCATGCCGCTCGCCATCGCCTCGGCCCAGGAGCGCACCGTCTCCAACGTGGCCGCCGCGCGCTCCATCATGGAACTCGGCGGCGAACCGTTCATGCAAGACCGCCACGTCGCCTTCAACATGCCGCTACCCGGCTTCCTGCACGAAAGCGCGCCGGCCCGCGCGCTGGAACTCTGCGCCGTCGTCGCCCTGGCACCGGACCGCGTGATCATCGAGCTGGTGGAAACCCCCGACCCGCCAGACCTCGGCGCCGTCGCGACCGCCGTCATCCGCTGGCGCGACGCCGGCTTCCTCGTCACCATCGACGATGCCGGCCCGCCCTTGCCGCACTGGCGCGCCCTCGTGGACCTGCCCTTTACCGGCGTGAAACTGGACGGCAGCCTGGCCCAGCCTGGCGAGGCCGCCCACGCCATGGCCGGCGAAATCGTCACGGCTGCCAAACGCCGCAACCTGTTCGTCGTTGCTGAAGGCATCGAGGATGCCGCCGCCCTGGAACGCATGCGCGCCCTCGGCGTGGACGCCGTGCAAGGATTCCTGTTCTGCCGCCCCGTGCCCGCCCGCGCCCTCCGCCTCTGGGCCGAAGCCTGGCGCACCCTCATGGGCGCGGCCTAAACCTCGCCCAGAAACCGCGCGACGCCGCGAAAAACCTCGGCCTCGCGGGCTGCCGGCTTGTGGCGGCACGCAACCTCCAGGCATTGGTCTGGCGCATCAGGATCGGTGCAGCTTTGCCAGGCCACGATGCCGTCGCGTTTCGAGTACAGCGCGCCCCACGGCACCGGCGGCGGCTGGCGAATCATGTAGGTCAGCGCGCCGACATCGATTTCCGGCCAGAGAAACTGCAGCGGCCGCAGCGGTATCCAGGCGGCATTCAGCGGGTCGCGAAACGGGCAGGCAACGGTAACCACCTGGCGCACCTGCGCGGTGCGGCGATGCGCCAGCCAGCGGGCGAACAGGCCGCCCATGCTGAACCCGACCAGGCGCACGCCGCCATGCGCCGCCGCCAGAACAGTGAGCCGCTGCGTCACCCCTTCCATGAGGCCGCGGGTGGGACCGACATTCAATCCAAGCTCCCAGCCAAACGGCTTGTAGCCGAGCGTGCCGAGCGCTTCGCGAAACGCCACCGTCTGGTCGTCGCTCCGCAATATGCCCGGCAGCACGAGCACGGCGCTGCCGTCCCCCTCGGGGCAGCCGGTGAGGGTGCTGCGCTTGATGCGTTCCCTGGGCATGAGCGTGAGGAAATCGCGGAGCGTGGCGCTCCAGTGCGGCCGGATCGGGGGCGAGGGCATGAAGCGGCGCTTCTAGAGCAACGGCGGCGCAAGGGAAACGCGTTGCATCGCAGCGTTCAGCGCCGCGCGCGCAGCGCCGTGGCCAGCGTGCCGTCGTCAAGCACGTCCAGCGCGCCGCCGATCGGCACCCCTTGCGCGACGCGGGTCACCGCAACGCCGCTGGCGGCCAGGCGGTCGGCCAGGAAATGGCTGGTGGCGGCGCCGTCCACGGTGGCGCTGAGGGCCAGGATCACCTCGCTGACGCCGCCTTCCGCGACGCGGGCCAGCAACGCGCCGATGCTGAGATCGTCGGGGCCGGTGCCGCCGAGGGCGGAGAGCGTGCCGCCGAGCACGTGATAGCGCCCGTGAAAGACATGCGCGCGTTCCAGCGCCCAGAGGTCGCCGACCGTTTCGATGACACAGATCGTGGCGCGGTCGCGCTCCGGGTCGGCGCAGATGCCGCACGGGCTGGTGCTGTCCAGATTGCCGCACACGGCACAGGTTTTGATGACGCGCGCCGCGGCGGTGAGCGCCTGCGCCAGCGGCACCATCCTGGCCTCCGGGCTTTGCAGCAATTTCAGCACCGCGCGCCGGCCGCTGCGCGGGCCAAGGCCGGGGATTTTGGCGAAAAGCTGGATCAGCCGGTCGATTTCCGGACCGCCCATGTTATTCCGCGTCCAGCAGGCTGCCGGTTTCCACGACCGTCGCGAACTCGCCATGCAAATCCGACAGCGCCGCGTCGTGCACTTCCTGCGCCGGCCGCACCCTGCCGTTGACCGCACGCCGCGCGAAGGCAGCGGTGGCGTCCGCCACGACATAGGTTTGAAAGCCCAGATTGCCGGCCATGCGCGCGGTTGTCGAAACGCAATGGTTTGTCGTCAGGCCCACGATCACGACCGTCGGATGATTGCCGCCGCGCAGATCGGCTTCGAGGCTGGTGCCGATGAAGGCGGAATTGACGGTCTTGCCGATCACCTTCTCGCCAGGCAGCGGCATCGCCGGCGGCTTGAAATTATTGCCCCATTGCCGCGGCCGCAGCGGGCTGGCCGGGTCCGGACTATCATGGCGGATGTGGAAGATCCTGCGCCGCGTCTGCCGCCAGAAAGACAGCAGGCGGGCAACATTCTGTTCCGCCATCGGGTTGTTTCTCAGGCCCCAGGACGGATTTTCGAAGCCGATCTGCACATCGATGACGACGAGGGCCGCACGGCCGGATAGCTCCATTGAATGTGAATCAGAACGGCAATTTCAGACCCGGCGGCAATTCGATGCCGCCGGTGACCTGCGCCATTTCCGCCTGCATGGCGGCGTCCAGCTTGCGCTTGGCGTCGGCATGCGCGGTGACAATCAGGTCCTGCAGCATGTCGATTTCCGTGGGATCGGCGAGCTTCGGATCGATCACCACCGCTTTCAGCACGCCGCCGCCCGACAGCGAAACCTTCACCATGCCGGCGCCGCTCTGGCCCTCGATGACCATCGCCTCCACCCGCGCCTGCATTTCCTGCATCTTCGCTTGCATTTGCGAAGCCTGCTTCATCAGACCGGACAAGTTCTTCATGCGGCGCTCCTGGGTAATCGCACTGTCGGCGCGTGGTCTAATGTCCCGCGCGCCGCAAGGCCAGACGAATGCTGTCTAGGCCGCGCGCCAGGCACCGTCCGCGCTGACCGCCCTGCCCTCGCGCGCCAGCTTGATCAAATGCGCCAGCACCGTGCGTTCCGCCGCGCGCTTCAGGCGGATGTCGAGGCCGCTGTAGAGCGCGTCCACGATCGCCGCCGGTTCCCGCGCTTCCGCGCTCAACGTTGCGAGCACCGCCGATTCGCGGCCGAGCCGGTGCACCAGCATCGCCCGCACCAGACCCTGCGGCTCCGGCAGCGCCGGCCCGTGACCGCCGAGATAAATACTGTCGCTCCGCCCCAGCAGGCGCCGCAGCCCGTCCATATAGGACGCCATGTCGCCATCCGGCGGGCTGACGATGGAGGTGTTCCAGCTCATGACATGGTCGCCGCTGAACAGCACGCCGTCCCGCCACGCGTAGCAGATATGGTCGGAGGCATGGCCGGGCGTGTGCAACGCGGTCAGGCCGC
>DATJOH010000575.1:0-14784 GCA_035507235.1 Acetobacteraceae bacterium | reverse complement strand
CCCCCCCCCCCCCCCCCCCCCCCCCCCCCCCCCCCCCCCCCCCCCCCCCCCCCCCCCCCCCCCGCCGGAGGCAACCTCTCCGACGCCTGAACCGTCGTCCCGCCAACCATCACACCTGCTCGGCCGTGACCACCTGGCGGCGGGCGGGGGCGGTTATGGGGAGCGCGGCGTACGCGTCTTTGACCGCTTCGGTGAGGGTGACGCCGGCCAGGTTGGTCGCAACCGCGTGGCCGACCTGTTCCCACACCGGCCAGCCGCGCAGGATGAGGCGCCAATCGGTTGGCGGCACGAACAGGGCGACATCGCGCCGTTCCGGGCGGAACAGCGAAGCCGCCAGCAGGCTCGCGATTTGCAGCGGGCTGTATGGTGTGCCGTGGCCGAACGGGGTGGATTCCACGTGGGCCCACAGCCCATGCCGGTTCGGCGCGACGACCAGCAGGCGGCCATCGTCCTTCAGTACACGCCAGACCTCCCGCAACAGGCTACGGGCGTTTTCGGCGGCTTCCAGGCCGTGGATGATCAGGATGCGATCGAAGCTGAGGTCGGGAAACGGCAGCCGGTCTTCCCGCACCAGGCAGGCATTTGGCCCGGCGGCCGGGGCCAGCGCGCCTGGCGTGGCGGTGAGGCATCGGTATGCGGTTTCCTGCCAGAGCGGCAGGAACGGCGCCGCATGCCCCATGCCCAGCACGCATTGCCCGCCGAGTTCCGGCCAGAAGGCGCGCAGCCGGTCGCGCAGGATTTCGGCGGCAACCTGGCCGCACGGGCTCGCATAGAAGCCATCGATGCTGCCGGGCGGGGCGGGCGTCTCGAGCGTACCGTGCATGGTGCCGCGTTAATCCTGGGTGCTAGAACGCCCGGCCCCGGAGGTAGTGACCATGCCAGTCAGCGTCCAGCCCGTGCCCATCCTAAGCGATAACTATGCGTGGCTGCTACGTGACAGTGGCAGCGGGGCGGTGGCGATCGTGGACCCGGCGGATGCCGACGGCGTGGCGCCCGCCATCGAGGCAGCGGGCCGGCTGGATCTGATCCTGTTGACGCACCACCACCCCGACCATGTGGCCGGCACGGACACCGTGCGGGCGAAATGGGGTTGCCCAGTGGTGGGCGCCGCCGCGGATGCGCACCGGTTGCCGAAGCTCGATATCGCGGTGCGCGAAGGCGACGAGGTGAAATTCGGCGCAACGAGCGCCGTGGTGCTGGACGTGCCCGGGCACACGCGCGGGCACATCGCCTATTTCTTCCCGAAGGGCGCGGTGCTGCTGTGCGGCGACACATTATTCTCGGTAGGTTGCGGCCGCTTGCTGGAAGGCACGGCGGACGAAATGTTTGCCTCCCTGAAAAAACTCGCGGCGCTCCCTGACGAAACGCTGGTAGCGTGCGGCCACGAATATACCGAGAGCAATGTGCGCTTTGCGCTGACGGTGGAACCGGAAAACCTCGCCTTGCACGCGCGGGCACTGGAAGTAAAACAGTTGCGCGGCGCCGGCCGCGCGACAGTGCCAAGCCTGCTGGCGCAGGAGCGCGCCACCAACCCCTTCCTGCGGGCGCCCAATGTGCAACGCTTGGCCGAAATCCGCGCGGCGAAGGATCGGTTCTAAGAAGAAGGAGGCTTCTTTTTTGAAAAAGAGAAGCAAAAAAACTTTTATCTGTTGCGGGCAGCCTGCGAATCTGCCGATTTAAACTGGCTGTTGGATGCCATTGAAAAAAGTCTTTTGCTTCTTTTCTTCAGAAAAGAAGTTCTTCCTTTTCTCCTATTCGTCCCACCCGGGTAGTTACAAAAAACATTCTTCCTTCTGATGGCGGCAAAATGGAAGCCAATTGGCACGCGATAGAGCATCGCATCAGGGAGCACGTTGCCAAGCAAGGCTTCATGGCATTCATGGGCGCATCGATCGACGCGCTGGCGCCCGGCAGTTGCACTATCAGCCTCGCGGTGCGGCCGAATCTTTTGCAGCAGCTAGGCTACGTCCATGGCGGCGTGGTCGCGTTCCTCGTCGATAATTCCGCGACAATCGCGGCGGCAACGATGCTGCGCCACGGCCAGGCGGTGCTGACGGCGGAATTCAAACTGAATTACCTCGCCCCAGCGCAGGGCGAACGGGTGGTGGCGCGGGCGCGCGTCATCAAGCCGGGGCGCAGCATGAGTGTCTCGGCAACCGACATATACGCGATTGCCGGCGACGAGGAGCGGCATGTGGCGACGGCGCTCGCCACCATCGCGATCATCGCCGCGCCGTGATCGAGCAACGGTCGATCGAATATGTACCGTTGCGGGAGCGGCATGGCCAACCGTGGCATTTGTGGCCCATCTGGTTCATGGGCGATGCCAATCTGGCGACGCTGGCGACCGGCCTGATTGGCGTGAAATATGGCCTGTCGCTCGCGTGGTCCGCGACCGCGATCGTTTTGGGAACCGCATTCGGCACCTTCTTCATGGCGTTTCATGCGACGCAGGGGCCGCAACTCGGGTTGCCACAAATGATCCAGTCGCGCCCGCAATTCGGCTATCGCGGCGCGATGCTGGTGTGGGTGGTGGCGCTGGCCACCTATATCGGGTTCAACGCCTTCAATTTGCTGCTGGCCGGGGATACGCTGCATTTGCTCACCGGCATCGCGGCGCGGCCGGGATATGTGCTGTTCATGGTCGCGGCATTGGCAATTGCCGTAGTTGGCCACGACTGGATTCACCTGGCGCAGCGCGTGCTGGCGGCGGTGTTGATTGTTGCATTGCTGGTGTTTTCGGCCGGTGCGTTTCGTTTGCACCTTGCGCCGGCCTTGCTGGCGACCCACGGTTTCGCGCTGCACCCATTTCTGGCGCAATTTTTCGCGGTGGCATCCTATCAGTTGACATGGGCGATTTATGTTTCGGATTATTCGCGCTATCTACCGCGCGACGTCGGCGCGCGATCATGCTTCTGGTGGACCTACGGCGGCGCGTTGTTCGGCGGCGCATGGATGGCGCTGGTGGGCATGGCGGTCGCCGCAGTCGCCCCGGGGCTCGATGTCGCGCCGTCGGTACGCCTCGCCGGCGACCAGGTGTTCCCGGGCTTCGGCGCCATTCTGCTAACCGGGTGCCTGCTCGGGCTGGTGACCATAACAAGCCTGAATTTCTATGGCGCGTCCCTTACGCTGCTGGCCATGGCGGATAGTTTTACAAAAATTCGGCTGAGCGCGGCGGCGCGGGTGGCAAGCCTGATTGCGGTGGCCTTGGCGGTGATGGCGATCACGCTGGCCTCCAGCGGCGATTTCGTCACCGGCTTCGCCGATCTGTTGAGCGTGCTGCTGTATCTGTTCACGCCCTGGACGGCGATCAATCTGGTCGATTTCTATGTGGTGCGGCGCGGCCATTATTCCGTCCGGGAAATTTTCCGGGCGAACGGCATGTACGGACAATGGAACTGGCGCGGCCTTACCGCATACGCGGCCGGTTTCGCAGCCATGGTGCCGTTTTTCAATACGGGGTTGTATGAAGGGGCGGCGGCAAGGGCGTTGGGCGGCGTGGATCTTGCGATGGTCGTGGGACTGCCGGTATCCGCCCTGGTCTATTTGTTTGCTTGCCGTTCCATGGATGTCGAACGGGATCGGCTACGCGCCACCGCCGCCGATGCCGGGCTGGAGGGGGTTGCGTCTCCGCCTTGAACAGGCAAGCTTCCGCCGACCGCACTTACCGCCTCGGGGGCCAACCTGCAGCAAGCTGAACCGGTAGAAATCGCGCTCGCCCGCGACCAGGGGCTGGAGCGTGGCATAGGCACGCTTGGGTTTGCCGCCAACGTGGTGAATGGCGTGATCGGCGCCGGCATTTTCACCCTGCCCGCGGCGGTGGCACTGCTGGCCGGGCCAGCCGCGCCGGCGGCGTACATTCTGTGCGCAATCATCATGGCGGGCATCGTCATCTGCTTCGCTGAAGCCGGCAGCCGCGTGCCGACCAGCGGTGGCGCGTACGGCACGGTGGAGGCCGCGTTCGGCCCCGCCGCGGGCTTCGTCACCGGCATGTTGCTGCTGGCATCAGACGCCCTGGCAAGCGCCGGCGTCGCCGCGGCCATTACGGACATGCTCGGCGCGGTAGGACTGCATCGTGTGGCGCTGCTGCTTGCCATCTACGCTACCGTCGCCGGAATCAATCTGCTGCCGGTACGGCAAACCACGCGGCTGATCACCGCCGGCACCGCATTGAAATTGCTGCCGCTGCTGCTGTTCGTCATCGTCGCACTCGCTGCTTTCGGCGTTCCACCGCCGCCGGGCCCGCCCGCGTCAGCGGTCACGCTCGGTGGCCTCGGCCGCGCAATGATCCTGACGCAGTTCGCGTACAGCGGTTTGGAAACACCAATTTGCGCCAGCGGCGAAATCCGCAATCCGGCTCATACGCTGCCGCGGGCGCTGTTCCTCGCCATGCTCTTCATCCTGGTGCTCTACATCGTCGTGCAAGTGGGTGCGCAACATTTACTTGGCGCGGGACTTTCGCATTCCACCAAGCCGCTGGCCGACGGGGCCGCGCGCATCAGCCCCCTTGCCGGCTACATCCTGTTCGCCGGCGCGGGCGTTTCCATGCTGATCTATCTGACCAGCGACGTGCTCGGCATGTCGCGCCTGCTGTTCGCGTTCGGGCGCGACCGCAGGTTGCCATCCTGGCTCGGCCGTCTGCACCGGCGCACGCATGTGCCGGTGAATGCCGTTGCGATCTATGTTTCGGTTGCGTTCCTCCTGGCCATATACGGCAATTTCCTCGATCTGGTATCGCAATCGACACTGGCGGTGATCGGTGTTTATGCCCTGGTCTGCGTGGCCGCGCTTCGGCTCAGGCAGCGCGATGTCCGTCTCGCCGGCGTGCCGCTCGACTTTCCGGGACTGAAATGGGCAGCTTTCGTGGGACTTGCCGGCATGGCGGCAATGGTGGCGGCGGCGAAACCTGTCGAAATCGCCTGGCTCGTCGGCGTCAGCGCGGCGAGCCTCGCGGCGCACGCAATTACCGTGCGCGCCCGAGCGGCCTCGGTTGGCGGCTGATAGGTAGTAAGAAGAAGGCTTCTTTTCTGAAGAAAAGAAGCAAAAGACTTTTATCAATGGCGTCCAGCAGCGAGTCCAAATGGGTGAATTTGGACGCTACTCGTAACAGATAAAAGTTTTTCTTCAAAAAAACTCTTGCCTTCCTCTCTTTTCAAATTGCAGTCCTACCTGGGCAGTTACGAAAAATCTTCGTCGATCCAACCTCAAGCTATCGCGTCCTCTAGCGTTCGGCGCTGCGCGGGCAGGGAGTATTCCTCCGCCAGCAGCGTGAAGCTGCGACGGCGATCGGCGGGATCGTGTGTTGCGGTGACAACCGCAAGCTCGTCCACCCCAAGATCGGCGGCGACCGTGTCCAGACGCGATTTGACGATGTCGGGCGTACCGTAGAAAGCCCGGGGGCGCAGCACTTCGTTGCGTCGTTGCTCAGTATCGGAAAATGCGAAGGTTGCCGCTTCGTCTGGGCTCGGCAGAGGCACGAAGCGGCCGCGTTCGCGCTCGGCGCGCCACACTTCGCGCGGCCGGTAAAGCCGTTCCGCCTGCGCCGCGGTATCCGCCGCGATCGCCAGCACGCAGATGGCGCTGTAGGGGTTGGGGTGGAGCTCACTCGGCTTGTAGGTGTCGCGATAGAGGTCGAGCGCCTCGCGCGCGCCAAATCCTTCGCTGAAGAAATAGGCGTAGCAGTAAGGCAGGCCGAAATGCGCCGCGACTTGCGCGCCATAATTGGAACTGCCGAGGATCCAGATTTGCGGTGCGCCCGGCCCCTGCGGCTGCGCCTTCACATCGCGAAACGGATGATTTTCGACCAGGGGCGCGCCGCTGACCCACGCCATCACGTCGCGCACCTGCGACGGAAACAGATCGACCGCATTGCCGGCATTCGGATTGAGGGCGAAGGCGGTACGGCCGTCCGAGCCCGGCGCGCGGCCGAGCCCCAAATCGACGCGGCCTGGTGCCAGTGCCTCCAGCACGCGGAATTGCTCGGCGACCTTCAGGCTGCTGTAATGCGGCAGCATGACGCCGGCACTGCCGATGCGGATGCGCGTGGTGGCGATGGCGAGCGCGCCGAGCAGCACTTCCGGCGCACTGCCGGCGACGCTATCGGTGTTGTGGTGTTCACTGACCCAGTAGCGGTGATAGCCGAGTTGGTCGCAGAGGCGCGCGAGGCCGACGGTTTCGCGAATGCTGGCGGCCGGCGGCCGGCCGGTGACGATCATGGATTGGTCTAGGACGGAAATGCGCATGAGGATGCCATTTGGGGGCTGCCGCCAGGGGGAAACAGGGGGAAAAAGGAAGAGTCTTCTTTTTCTGAAGAAAAAGAAGCAAAAAGACTTTTATCCGTTTGGCGGTGACACGCCGACGCCGATGTGCCCACACGCCAAAGGAGCAAAAGTTTTTTGCTTCTTTTTTTCAAAAAAGAAGTTCTTCCTTCTTTTTCTGCTATCATCCCCCGCCCACGCCGACCGCGCCCAGACAATCGTTGCCGCCATGACGCAAGCCGAAAAATTGACGTTGCTGCGAGGCTATTTCGCCATTAGCCAGCACCGCAAACCGGCGGACGCGATCGGATCGGCAGGCTATGTGCCGGGCATCGCGCGCCTCGGCATACCGGCGTTGCAGGAAACGGACGCGTCCCTCGGCGTGACGAACCCGGACGATGTGCGTCCTGGCGACACCGCGGTTGCCTTGCCGAGCGGTGTCGCGACGGCGGCAACGTTCGATCCGCAAGTCGCATACCGGAACGGCGCCGTGCTGGGGCGGGAGGCGGCGGCCCGGGGCTTTAACGTCGTGTTGGGTGGTGGCGTCAATCTGGCGCGAGAACCGCGTGGCGGCCGTGATTTTGAATATGCCGGCGAGGATCCGCTGCTGGCGGGCCTCATGGTTGGTGCAGCGGTCAAGGGCGTGCAAGACCAGCATGTGATTTGCACGGTCAAACATTTCGCCGTGAACGATCAGGAAAGCCAGCGCACCACGTTGAACGTGGTGACACCTTGGCCGGCGCTCCGGGAAAGTGATTTGCTGGCGTTTGAAATTGCCATCGCGCGTGGGCATCCGGGCGCCGTGATGTGCGCTTACAACAGGATCGGCGGCGCCTACGCATGCGAAAATCCCGTACTGCTCACCAGTATTCTGAAGCAGGATTGGCATTTTCCGGGATTTGTCATGTCCGATTGGGGGGCGGTGCACCAGGTTGGCGCGTTTACGGCCGGGCTTGACCAGGAATCGGCGGCGGACCTGGATTCTCAGGCATTCTTTGGCGCGCCGCTCAAAGCGGCGCTGGCGAACGGCACCGTCACGCAGGCGCGGGTGAATGACGCGGTCACGCGCATTCTGCGCGCCATGGATCAGGCTGGTTTGTTGGACAAGCCTGCGAAACCGGCAGAGTCCGTGCCCGCCGACATCGCAACGGCCCGGCAGGCGGAGGCGGAAGCGATCGTGCTGCTGCGCAACGAAAAAAACGCCGCGCTTCCGTTACCGCACACGCTGAAAACGCTACTCGTGGTCGGCGCCAACTCGGATGCCGGCGTGCCGGCCGGCGGCGGTTCCAGCCAGGTGACGCCGGTGAGCGGTTATGCGCGAAGAATCGAACTCGGCAACGATGGCATGCAAGGATATTTCCGCGTCGCCGCATTCGATCCCCCTGCCCCTCTGGCAACATTGAAGGCAAGGCTACCGGGCACAAGAATTCTCTGGGCGGACGGGCGCTATCCGCGTCAGGCGATACTGCTGGCACATCGCGCCGACGCGGTCATCATCTTCGCCGATCAATGGGAGGGCGAATCGAGCGATGTGCCCGATCTTTCCCTGCCCTCCGGCCAGGACGCGCTCATTGCAGCGGTTGCAGCAGCCAATCCGCGCACCATTGTCGTGCTGGAAACCGGCGGACCAGTGCTGATGCCGTGGCGCAACAAGGTGCCCGCGATCCTGGAGGCCTGGTACGGCGGCAGCGGCGGCGCCGATGCAATCGCCGATGTGCTGCTCGGCAAAATCAATCCCTCGGGCCGGCTGCCAATAACTTTCCCGGTCTCCGAAACGGATTTGCCAAACCCGGTAGTCGCCGGCATGTATCAGTCGCCGGGTGCCGCGGTATCGGTCGATTATCCCGAAGGCTCGGACGCCGGCTACCGCTGGTATGCGCGTACCGGCAAGACGCCGCTCTACCCGTTCGGCTTCGGGCTGTCCTACACGCATTTCGCCCTGATCAATTTGCAGGTCGAGGGCGGACAAACCCTCGTGATTTCCTTCGATGTCAAGAACACCGGGCCGCGTCCCGGTGCGGACACACCGCAGGCTTACGTCACGTCGCGCGCCGGCAAGCCGGGATTGAGGCTGATCGGCTGGACGCGCCGCACCCTCGCGCCCGGCGAAACGCAACGTGTAACAATCACCGCCGATCCGCGCCTGCTTGCCGATTTCGCGCCGGCGCGGTCGATGTGGCATCTTTCCGGCGGCAGCTACAGGGTTGCCGTCGGCCCGGATGCCGCGACACCGACACTCACCGGCGCCGCGAACATCGACGACCACCTGCTGCCGCCGTAGCCGAAACAACACTAGAGCGCGATTGCTTGATGTTGCCATGGCAATTCGGCGCAATCGCGCTCTAGCTCTTTTTTTCCCGCATGATTCACGCTTCCGGCTGCGCCAACTGGAAGCGATCATGCTCTAGCGCGCGGCGTGCTGCGTCGCCCCGAATAATATTTCGCGTTGCTGGTCAGACATCGGGCCCTGCCGGCGACGATCCGCCAGCACCGCCATGCCACGCTCCACCCCGGGCCGCGCCTCCACCCCCTCCAACCAATCCTTCACCGCCGGCGTACCATCGAAATCGATATGACCTGTGCCCGCCGCAGATTTTACCCATGGATATGTGGCAATATCGGCAATCGAATACTCCCGCCCGGCGAGAAATTTCGCCTCCGCCAGCCGCTTTTCCAGAACGCGCAGCAGCCGCATGGCCTCGTTGCGGTAGCGGTCGATCGCGTAAGGGATCTTTTCCGGCGCATAATTCGCGAAGTGATTGGCCTGCCCGAACATCGGCCCGACGCCGGACATCTGAAACATCAGCCATTGCAGGCACACATAGCGTGCCGCCGGATCGTTCGGGATGAGCCGCCCCGCCTTCTCCGCGAGATAAATCAGGATGGCGCCCGACTCGAACAAAGCAAAGCGACCGCCCGGCCCGTCATCATCGACGATCGCCGGAATCCGGTGATTGGGATTGATCGCCAAAAATTCCGGATTGAACTGTTCGCCGGTGCCGATATCCACCGGACGCACCGTGTAAGGCAGGCCGAGTTCCTCCAGCGCGATATGCACTTTCTGTCCGTTCGGCGTCGGCCAACTGAACAGTTCGATCATGCGACCCTACTCCTTCCCGTCCTGTTGGCCGCCATGTGGGCCCGGCGGCACCGCGGTGGAAGGGGCGCTTAACCGCCAATTAGGGCGGCGCTCGCATATTGAGCGAACATCGAGGTTCGTGACCCAAATCCCATGCTCCAAGAAACCGCCACGCGTCCTGAGACGACCGCCCGCGCCACCGGTGATGCCGCGGAATGGCGGCGGTTGCGTCAGGATGTGCGTCAGGCCACACAGGACGGCGGCTTTACCCTGGTCTTCCAGCCCCGCCGCAGCCTCGCCGACGCCAGCATCACCGGCGCCGCCGCCCAATTGCGCTGGCCCCGCCGACGCGGCGGCGTCATGCAGGCCAGCGGCCTCGCTACCGTGCTCGAGAGTTGTGGCCTTACCGCCAACGTGGCGGCCTGGACGCTGATCGAAGCCTGCCGCGCTGCCGCCGCCTGGCCCCGTGGTCAGGTGTCGGTAAGCGCCGCCGGACTAGGCGGCGGTCGTTTGTTACGCCAGATCGGCGCAGCGCTGAAGGAGTCCGGTCTCGCCGCCGGGCGACTGGAAATCGGCCTCACCGAAGCGGCACTCGCCATCGATACGCCGGAGGTTCTGCTGTCGTTGGCGGCGTTACGCGACCGCGGCGTGCGTGTTGCCCTGGAAGGCTTCGGCGGCGAGAGCGCAAATCTGATGCCGTTAAAGCGCCTGCCGCTGACGACGCTAATTCTCGATCGATCGCTGGTGCGCGACCTGCCGGACGACACGGAAGCCGCTGCCATCATGCACGCAACGATCAGTCTCGCGGGCACACTCGGCATCGCCGTCATCGCCAACGGCGTGGAAACCCAACCGCAACGTGACTGGCTGCGGCGTGCCGGATGTGAAGCAGCCCAGGGTTCGTTCTGCGGCCGCGCCTTGTCGGCGAGCGCGTTGGCGGAAGCGATGGCAAAGGAAGAAGAGTTCTTTTTTGAAAAAAAGAACCAAAAAACTTTTATCTCTTTGGGTTCCGCGGGTCTCAGCCAGTTGGCCCGGAGGTAGCAGCCAGGAGCAAAAGTTTTTTGCTTCTTTTTTTCAAAAAAGAAGCCTTCCTTCGCTAGCTCAAGCTACAACGTTTCACGGCAGATACAGCTCGATTGTTCCAGGTGCCGGCGGCGATCGCCGATCCGCGACAGGAACCAATTCGGGAGTCGTGAACTGCAAGCCGGTCGTCTGCGCGACGCGATCCGCGGCTGCCTTGTCGGCGGCGTAATAATAGCGCAACACCGCCGCGGTTGGTGGCGAGTCACTGCGGTCCGGGGAAAAATTCACCAGAAAGCCGGCCGCCTGCAGCGCCGACCGCGCGGCACGCGCCTGTGTTGCCGCGTCCGGGGAATCGGATGGGAAGCTGAGCCGCAATGTCGGAACCGGGGGGGCCGCCGGCAACGCGTTCGCCGTCGCCACCACCGAAACCGCCGGTGCCGGTGGCGTCAGCATCGCCGGAACCTGCACAACCGGCGCAACCGGCTGCAGAAATGCCTCGTCAATGGTAACGACAATCGTTGGCACCACAATGGCCGCACGCACCGGCGGCGCAATAACCGGCGCCTTGGCCGACGGTGGCGGCATCAGGAACACGGTGGCCAGCACCGCCACAAGCGATAGGCCGGCAATCGCCGGAATGAGCAAACGCGGCGCCCGGCGGGCTGCCTGTGGTGCCGTGGGCTCGGGCGCACCCTGCAAGGAGGCGGCGCGCTGCAGCAACGCCAGATCGACCCGCGGCCGGTGCTCGCGCTCGGCAAGAAACAGGGCGGTCGCCAGAAGCATATGCAATTTTTGCCGGCCGCCCTTCGCCTCGGCGATCACCGCGCCACGGGCGTCCGGCGTCACCCAGTCCGGCAAATGCGCGAGATCATCGATATGCACGGATAGCGCGCGTCGCACCAGGCGGTGCGCAACCGCCAATGCGGCGCCAGGATCCTGTTCCGCGGCAAGACCCGACATGGCCGAAACTCCCCCTGCGACCCACCTGCCCCCGATTGCAGGCGATCTCTCCTATGCCACGGCGGTTTCCTGAGGAGCATTCACGTTCTAGTTATGCGTGTGGGCCGCCGGCATCCGCGCCCAGAATTTCGAGCAGCGCGGGGCGGAGATTTCGCAACTCCTGCATGTGATCCGCCGACAGCGCGGCCAGCCGACGTTCCGCGACCGGCGTCAGCAGCAGCAGCACGCGGCGGCGGTCCCTTTCATCCGGCGCGCGGCGCAGCAGGCCGCTCTCCACCAGCCGGTCCACCAGTTCCACGGCGCTGTTGTGCTGGACGCATAGCCGCTCGGCCAAATAACCGATCGTCGGCGTCGCACCCTCCGCCGCCCCCTTGATGGCCAGCAGCGCCTGGTGCTGACGCGGCGTGAGGCCGGCCGCCACAGCCGCCGCTTCGCTGAACTCCAGGAATCGCTGCAACAGATACCGGAATTCGGCAAGCCGCCGGTATTCCTCCGGCGCCGGCCCTGCCTTCCCGCGCTTCACGCCCCACCTCGGGGGCTAGCAGAGCGATCGTCGCCTATCCGGACGAGTTTCTCGATGCGGTGATCGAACGCATGACGCGCGCGAATGTCGCGCACCTGCCGATTGTTGCACGAGAGGATCGGAAACTCAACGGCTATATTGGCTGGAAGGATCTGCTCTCGGTACGGACGCGGGCGCACGCCGAGGAACATGAGCGGGCAATCCTCCTGCCCAGGCTGGCGAGCCAAGTCGGCACCTAGCGGTCAAAATCCTAAGCAAGAATCTGTTGACTGACGATGGCACCCCGACGACCAATGCCGCTTCAGTATGCAAATTCACCGGTAAGCACAGAGCAAGCAGTTCTTTTTTGAAACCAAATCTTTTACCCACTTTGGGCAGCGTCCGAATTGACCAATTTGGACTCGGTGTTGGATGCCATTGATAAAAGTCTTTTGCTTCTTTTCTTCAGAAAAGAAGTCTTTTCTTGCTCTGCTTGGAACGGCACCAAGTGTTGGATTCTGACCACCAGGCCCCTGGCCGCCGGGCGCAAATTCCGTATCATCCGCCCATGGCGACTCCTCGCGACGCGGCCGAAGCCATTCAAGCCTATCTTGCCTACCTCGCGCAGGAGCGCCGCGCCTCGCCACTGACCGTTGCCGCCTACGGCCGCGATTTGCGCTTCTTCCTGGAATTCCTGACCCGGCATCTCGGCGGGCCGCCCGAAACGGCTCAACTTTCCGCGCTGCGCGAAGCCGATTTGCGCGCCTGGCTCGCCGCCGAAGCCGCGGTGGGACGCGGCAATCGCACCCGTGCCCGCCACCTTGCCGCCGTGCGAGGTTTCTTCTGCTACCTCGCAAAAAGGCACGGCATCGACATCACCGCGGCGCGCCTGCTCGCGACACCGAAAATCGCGGCGAAACTACCCCGCCCGCTGGCCGCCAAGGAGGCGCGCGCCGTCGCCGAGGATATCGGCGCCATGGCAGAGGATCCCGCCCAGCAAGCCCGCGACGTTGCGCTGTTCACCCTGCTCTACGGGTGCGGTCTGCGCATCGCCGAGGCGCTTGCCCTCAACCTGCCGGACGCCCCGCGCGCCGGCCGCCCACTCCGCGTCACCGGCAAAGGCCGCAAGGAACGCCTGGTGCCGGTGCTGCCGGCGGTGGAACAGGCGGTCTCGGCCTATATCGCGCTGCGCCCCGGCGCCGCACCTGACGCGCCGCTCTTCATCGGCGCCCGCGGCGACCGCCTGAACCCCGGCGTCGCGCAGCGTGTGCTGCGGAACTACCGGCGCCTCGCCGGCCTGCCCGAGCACGCAACCCCGCACGCGCTGCGCCATTCCTTCGCCACCCACCTGCTCGCCGGCGGCGCCGATCTGCGCGCCATTCAGGATCTGCTCGGCCACGCCAGCCTCTCCACCACCCAGCGCTACACCGCGGTGGACGGTGCCAAGCTGCTGGACGTATGGCGGGCCACCCATCCAAAGGCCGGCACATGAGCGAGCTGTTTCCCGCGATCGAACCCTATGAAACCGGCATGCTGGAAGCGGATGGCCATCGCATTTACTGGGAGAAAGTCGGCAAAAAAGGTGGCGTGCCGGCGATTTTCCTGCATGGTGGGCCCGGCGGCGGTTGCACGCCCGACCATCGCCGCCTGTTCGATCCCAACCGTTACGATGCCCTGCTGTTCGACCAGCGCGGCTGCGGCCGCAGCACGCCGTTCGCCGCACTGGAGAACAACACCACCTGGCATCTTGTCGCCGACATCGAGCGCCTGCGCGCCGTCATGGGCGCGGAAAAATGGCTGGTATTCGGCGGCTCCTGGGGCAGCACGCTGGCCCTCGCCTACGCCGAAACGCACCCGCAACGGGTGAGCCGCCTCATCCTGCGCGGCATTTTCACTCTCCGCCGGGCGGAACTTCTCTGGTTCTACCAGGAAGGCGCAAGCTGGCTGTTCCCCGATAAATGGGAAGGCTTCCTCGCACCTATTCCGCAAGACGAGCGGCACGATCTGATGGCTGCCTATTACCGCCGCCTCACCGGCCCGGACCAGGCGGCGCAGAACGCCGCCGCGCGCGCCTGGAGCACCTGGGAACACGAAACCATTACGCTGCTGCACAACGAACAATACGCGGCGCAGGGCGCCGAGGAAAACTACGCCCTCGCCTTTGCCCGCATCGAAAACCATTATTTCGTCAATCACGGTTTTTTCGCGGAAGGCCAGCTCATCGCAGATGCCCACAAGCTGCGCAACATCCCGGGCACTATCGTGCAAGGTCGTTACGATGTCTGCACACCCGCCCGCACCGCCTGGGATTTACACAAAGCCTGGCCTGAGGCTGAATTCGTTCTGGTTCCCGACGCGGGGCACGCGTGGAGCGAACCCGGCATACGCAATGCGCTGATGGGAGCGTTGGGAAGGAAATAGTTCTTTCCTCCCAAAAAAAACTACTACCTTCGCGCGTGCCTTCCTTTACCGGTAAATCGTTGTCCATGCGAGTTGGCATAAGTCTGGGAGGACGGCACGCCCCACCCAGTTTTTTCTTCCAGTGCTACGGCAAATCCTGCCCCGGATCCGGAGCGTCGACCTGTAATTTGTCAGCCGCCGGGATCGTGACGGGCTTGAGCCCCGCCTGGGCCAGGTCGGCATTGAGCTTCGGCAGTTGGGTTGCCTTGAAGTTGATCCAGCGCGTTGCGGCTGCGGCCAACTTGGTCAGTGTGTTGTCCACAACTTCGCGCTGCGCGGCGGTGGGTGCGGCGTCGACGGACTCGAGATCAGTTTCGATGCCGCCCAAGATTTCGTCAATGGCATCGAAGGAAAGCTGCCCCTTGGCCGGCGGCTTGCGCAAATTGTCGCCGATCGCGCGCACCTCATCGAGCACGTCAGCCTTTGGCGTGCCGGCGGTGGACGCGGGAACGAGTGCCGCATCGGCGGGCGCAATGGCATCCAATTGTTTCAGAACTGCCTGC
>DATJOH010000574.1:0-3438 GCA_035507235.1 Acetobacteraceae bacterium | reverse complement strand
GCCGAACCGGAGCGCGTGAAACAGCAGATCGAGGACGTGATCGGCCTGCCCGCCGATGATGCCGTGCTGATATCGGCGAAAACCGGCATCAACATAGAAGGCGTGCTGGAAGCGCTGGTCACCCGCCTGCCGCCGCCGAAGGGCGACCCGGCGGCGCCGCTGACCGCGCTGCTGGTGGATAGCTGGTACGACCAGTATCTCGGCGTCATCATTCTGATACGCGTCAAGGACGGTCATATCCGCCGCGGCCAGAAGATCCGCATGATGGCCCAGGGCACCGCGCATTTCGTGGAGCAGGTGGGCGTGTTCAGCCCGAAAATGCTCCCCGTGGAGGATCTCGGCCCCGGCGAAATGGGCTACATCACCGCCGCCATCAAAACCGTTGCCGATTGCAATGTCGGCGACACCATCACCGACGATCGCCACCCGGCGGCAAAGCCGCTGCCCGGCTTCAAACCCTCCGTCCCGGTCGTCTGGTGCGGCCTCTATCCCGTGGATGCCGACGATTTCGAAAAGCTGCGCGACAGCCTGGCGAAATTGCGGCTGAACGATGCGAGTTTCCACTACGAAGCCGAAACTTCCGCGGCGCTCGGCTTCGGCTATCGCTGCGGCTTCCTCGGCCTGCTGCATCTGGAAATCATCCAGGAACGCCTCACCCGCGAATTCGATCTCGATCTGATCGCCACTGCCCCCAGCGTGGTCTACAAGCTCCACAAAACCAACGGCGAGGAAATCGAACTGCACAACCCGGCCGACATGCCGGACGGCAGTGTCATCGATCACATCGAGGAACCGTGGATCAAGGCCACCATCATGGTGCCGGACGATTATCTCGGCAACGTTTTGACGCTGTGCAACGATCGCCGCGGCCAACAGGCGGATCTCACCTATGTCGGCACCCGCGCCATGGCGGTGTATCGCCTGCCGCTCAACGAAGTGGTGTTCGATTTCTACGACCGGCTGAAAAGCGTCAGCCGCGGCTACGCCAGCTTCGATTACGCCATGGACGGCTACACCGACGGCGACCTGGTGCGAATCTCCATCCTGGTCAATGGCGACCCGGTGGACGCGCTCGCCTTCATCGCACACCGCAGCGTCGCCGAAAACCGTGGGCGCGCCATTTGCGCCAAGCTGAAAGACCTGATCCCGCGGCAATTGTTCAAAATCGCCATCCAGGCCGCCATCGGCGGCCGCGTTATCGCGCGCGAAACCATCGGGGCACTCAGCAAGGATGTGACGGCTAAGTGTTACGGCGGCGATATTACACGCAAGCGCAAGCTGCTGGAGAAGCAGAAAGAGGGCAAGAAGCGCATGCGGCAGGTGGGGAAGGTGGAGATACCGCAGAGTGCGTTCTTGGCCGCGTTGAAGATGGATGCATAGAAGGAAGAAGGAAGGCTTCTTTTTTGAAAAAAAGAAGCAAAAAACTTTTGGCCGTTTCGATCCCGGCCGCGGGGCTGCCTGCGGCCCAAGAACTATGAGTAAAAGTCTTTTTGCTTCTTTTTCTTCAGAAAAAGAAGAATCTTCCTTTTCTTGGAGGAAACCATGCCAGGCGAATTGAATCCAGCGCATATCATGCAAATGGCGATGGGATTTTTTCCGTCGAAGATATTACTGTCGGCGGTTGAGCTCGATCTGTTCGGCGCGCTTGCTGACGGGCCCTTGAGCAAATCCGAGTTGCAGCAACGCCTGGGCCTTCACGTCCGCGCCGCCGCCGATTTTCTTGATGCCCTGGTGGCTCTTGGCGTTCTGGCGCGGGAAGGGGAGGGTGAGCCGGCGCTGTATGCCAACACGGCGGAAACGGCTGCGTTCCTGGTGCCTGCCAGCCAAACCTATGTCGGCGGCATGATGAAAATGGCCAGCCGCCGGCTGTTTCGCCACTGGGCCAACCTCACGGAGGCGCTGCGGACCGGCGAGCCGCAGAGCGAAGTGAAGAGCGCCGCGGACGCCAGTGACCCCTTTACCTCGCTCTATGCCGATCCCGCCGTGCTGGAGGAATTCATCTCCGCCATGGCGGGCGTGCAGCTTGCCAATTTCGCGGCGCTGGCGGAGAAATTTGATTTCGCGCCATTCAGGACCGCCTGCGATGCCGGCGGCGCGAGTGGCGCGCTTTGCATCGCATTGGCCCGCGCCCACCCGCATCTTCGCTGCATTTCCTTCGACTTGCCACCGGTCACCGCGGTCGCCGCGCGCCGGATCGCGGGCGCGGGTCTCAGCGATCGCATCGAGGCGCGTGCGGGCGATTTCATGCGTGACGAGTTGCCGCACGCTGACATCGTGCTGATGGGCAACATCCTGCACGACTGGGGCACGGCGACGAAACAGATGCTGGTCGGGAAAGCCTTCGCGGCCTTGCCGGATGGTGGCGTTTTCATCGCGATAGAAAACATCATCGACGATTCGCGGCGGGAAAATGCGTTGGGCCTCATGATGTCGCTCAACATGCTGATCGAAACGCCGGAGGGTTATGACTACACATTCGCCCAGTTCGACGGTTGGGCGCGCGCCGCCGGCTTCCGTCGGACCGAGAAGATGCCGCTGGCGGGCACGGCCAGTGCCGCCATTGCGTGGAAATAGCGACGGATTTCATGGCTAAGCAAACAGTTAAATATCCGAATGGACTTAATCTTGCGCCGGTGCATCCGGGGCGAACGCTGGCGGCGGAATTGTCGGCACGCGATCTTTCCGCGAGCGCGTTGGCCTTGAAATTGCGGGTATCCGCAAATCGCGTCACGGACATTGTGCGCGGCGAGCGTGCCATCTCCGCGGAGACGGCACTGCGGCTGGGCCGTTATTTCGGAACGGGTGCCGAGTTCTGGATGAATCTGCAGGCGCAGTATGATCTGGCGGTTGCGCGACGGCAATATGGCGGCGCCGTGGAGCGCGAGGTCGAAATCGCGGCGTAGCGGCTGGCCTCAGTGGTCTCCTTTGCGCGGAGGACTACGGCACCACCGTCTGGAAGGGCGCCTTCGCTGGGTTGAGCTTCACGCCTGGCGTCGCGGCGCCCGGCACGAAAACCTGGGGCTGGCTTACCAGCACCCAGTTGTTGCCGTTATAGTAAAAAAAGTTCCAGGACGTTGCGATGTCGTTGCCCTGCGTGACGTCGCCGTAGCTGAACGGTGAATTATGCGTGTTGCCGGCGTAGTCCAGCCGCACCCGCAGATTCATGCCGTTGAAGGTGGTGGCGCCGTGTGCCGAATCGTGATGGATGCGTATCTGGCCGCCGACCGGCGCATCGGTCACGACCAGCGAACAGCCGTTCATCGAGCCGGTAAACACGTACTTCTTGGGCGGATTGGCGGCGGGCACATCTACATAGGGCACGCCTGCAATGCCGGTGCCCTGCGTGCCGATCGGCACATATGGCACCCAGTAGGCCTCGGTCAGCGGATCGAGGAAATTGCCGCCCGGATCGTTCACCGCGCCCAGCAGGAACATCTC
>DATJOH010000573.1:0-2884 GCA_035507235.1 Acetobacteraceae bacterium | reverse complement strand
CCCCCCCCCCCCCCCCCCCCCCCCCCCCCTCGCCGAAGGCAATCTCTCCGCCTAGCCCTCCGGCGCCGCGGCGATGGGAATTTCGCGGGGTTCGATGGTGGGCTGGTCGCTGTAGTTGCCGTTCTGGTCGTCGTCCTGCTGGTCGTCCATGCGGCGTTGGCCGTTATAGGCGCCCTGGGGGTTTTGTTGTTGCGGCGGGCCGGGCTGGTAGTGGCCCTGGTTTTGTTGTTGCGCCTGGTTGATGGCGTTGACGATGCGGAAATAGTGCTCGGCGTGTTGGAAGTAGCTTTCCGCCATCACGCGATCGCCGCCGCTGGTCGCGTCGCGGCCGAGTTGCAGGTATTTTTCGAACAGTTGCTGGGCGGTACCGCGTATGCGCAGGTCCGGGCCGCTGCTGTCGAATACATGGTTACGGTTGAGGGGGATATTGCCGTTGTAGTTGCGGGAACCGCCGCCCCCGCCACCACCGCCGCCACCACCGCGGTGGCTACGTCCACGCATGCGTTTCATGTTCATAGGTGTAGCAGCACATTCCTAGTTTATGGTTGCAGCGTTCCGCCTCGTGCGCGCCGGCGGCGATATGCCACTGGCACCTGAAGAAACTCTTCAACGAAGCGACCAAGTCTTCCTGGCTGGTGGCATGGGCCACCGGGGCCGGGACCTTCTTGCACCGGAGGGCCGCGCCGCGTGATTCTGCACGGGATGCAGGATCGCGGCCGTCTGCGGCACCGCCGGCTACGGCGCGGTGCGGACCCTAGCGTCGCGCGCGGCTGCTGCCAAACGGTTTTTTACGTCCGCGCATGCAGCAGGAGCGCACGTTCCATGCCAGCCAGGTCGCGCCGGGTTGCCTGGCAGGGGAAGCCGGCGGCGTGGGCAAGGGCGGATACTGGCGTGGCCTGGCCTTGTCCCAGCTCCAGGATGGCGCAGCCGCCGGGGACAAGGAGAGCGGGGAGCGTTGGGAGCAGGTGCCGGTAGGCATCCAGGCCATCCGCGCCGCCGTCGAGGGCCGCGCGCGGCTCATACTGGCCGACTTCCGGCATCAAGGTGGGGATGTCGGCCGATCTTATGTAGGGCGGGTTGCACAGGATGAGGTCGAATCGGGTGGCTAGTGGCGCTGCCCAGTCCGCCGCGAGGAAGGCAGAGCGGGCGCGCAGGCCGAGGGCACTGGCATTGGCGGCAGCCAGGGCGGCCGAGTCGGGGTTGCGGTCGATGCCGATGCCGAAGGCGTGGGGGAACTCGGCGAGGGCGGCGAGCAGGAGGCAGCCGGTGCCGGTGCCGAGATCGAGGACGGATTTCACCGCCAGGCGGTCGGGGAATTGCGCGAGCGCAGCCTCGATCAGGGTTTCGGTGTCGGCGCGCGGGATGAGCGTGGCGGGCGAGGTGGCCAGGTCAATGGACCAGAAGCCGGCGGTGCCGGTGATGTAGGCGAGTGGCTCGCGGCCGGCGCGGCGCGCGAGGACGGCATCCAGGTGTGCCGCGTCGATGGCGGCGTCCGGCGGCGGCAGGCGGCGGGCCGGGGTGCCGAGCAGATGCGCGAGCAAAAGACGCGCTTCGCGGCGCGGCGCTTCCAGGCCGGCGTCCTGCAACGCCGCGGCGGCCCGGTTCAGGGCCTGCTGATAGGGAAGAGACGGCAGTTTGAGGTTCCGGGTGGTTGGGGATGGTGGTTAGCCGGGTGACGCGCGGGGCATCAATCGGGCAGAATGGCCGTCTGCAAGGGAGCGTGCCGATGCGACGCTGGCTGCTATGTGTCATCCCGCTGCTGACGGCGGCAACCGCGCCGCCGCCGGGAAACGGGGTTTCGTTTCAGGTGCTCGACGAAACCGCGCCGCAGGAAATCAGCGAGGACACGGTGATTTTCATCGACGGCCACCTGGTGGCGCATTTCGTTCTGGATGACACGCACACGTCCAGCACCGCCACCATCAACCTGCCGGCGGCGCCGCAGTATGATTATGCGCTGTGCGGGCGGATTACGATACGGCGGCCAAACGGTACCTCCGAGCTGCGGGTGGTGGATGGCGGGGCCACGTTGAAGGATGTGAACGGCCGGCTGTTCCTGGCGCTGGAATCAAACGATTTCACGGTGTTCTATTTGGCGGAAGCGAAACAGGACGCATTCAACCCGCCGGCCGACGTGCATCATACCAACGCTTGCAGCTTACCGGTTTCGTGAGGATGGAGGGCGCCTGGCCATGACGGACGGATCGTTCATTTCGTATGTAAGCGCCACTGATTTTGCGGCGACGCTGGGACGGTTGCGCGGAGCGGTGACAGGGCGCGCGTTGACGATTTTTGCCGAAGTGGATCATGCGGCGGGAGCAGCCGAGGTTGGGCTGGTATTGCGGCCGACAACGGTGGTGATTTTCGGCAATGCGCGCGGCGGGACACCGCTGATGCAGGCGGCGCAGAGCATGGGGCTGGACCTGCCGTTGAAAATGCTGGTCTGGGAGGATGCGGCGGGAAAAGTTTGGGTCGGCTACCGGGACATTGCGTGGCTGGCGAAACTGCACGGCGTGGATGCGCCGGCGGTGCCGCGGCTCGCGGAGGCGCTGGCGGCGATTGCCACGGAGGCGGCCCGGTAGCCGCCAAAGGAAGGAAATTACAAAAAAGCAGTTCTTTTTTGGTAACTGCCCAGGTAGGGCGAAAAGGAGAATACGTAAAAAAGGACTTCTTTTCTGAAGAAAAGAAGCAAAAGACTTTTATCAATGGCTTCGAACAGCCAGCCCAAGCAGGCGAATTCGGGTGCCAGTCGCAACGGATAAAAGTTTTTTTCTTTTTTCAAAAAAGAAATACTTCCTTGCTTCGCTCGCGATCCCCTCGATTTGGTCGACGACGCGCCTAGGCGGCGTTGCGCCATCGTTCGCTGTCGAAGAAACGCGCTTCC
>DATJOH010000572.1:0-5235 GCA_035507235.1 Acetobacteraceae bacterium | reverse complement strand
CTACCTAGCGGCCGACTTCGATGGGCCGCCTGAGTCCAATGCACCGACCCAACTTGGGTTGAGGTGGGGCTTGAGAGGTATTGTGATTGCGAATGAGACTGCCCGTGGATCACCCCAGGCAGTCCCACACGGGTCAAACAGGGCGCGTCCAGCACTGATTGACGGTTACTTCTTCACCCAGCCCGGCTGGCGGGCCGGTGAACAGGCAGGTGCTCTCCGCTACGCCAGTAGCGGGATAATAATATGGTAGCCGGGCCGCGCTCCAGGCCTTGCCCGCCCGGAGCGCGACGCCGGCCGAAACGAATATCCGGTTTTGACGTAGTCTGCAAGCCACCAGAGGGCGACTTGGCATGCCCAATAACAGACCACGGTCTACCTCTTCGCGTAGTGTAATGGAATCGCGGCCCCCCTAGCCGACGATCTGCGAGCCTAGATGACGAGCTACAAAATCCTTCACGCCGCGGATTTGCACATCGACAGTCCGCTGCGCGGCCTGGAGGCGGATCCGGACGCGCCCGCTGACCTGATACGCGGCGCCACGCGCGCCGCTTTCAGCAAACTCGTCGATTTTGCGCTGGAACAGAATGTCGCAATTCTGCTGATCGCCGGCGATCTTTACGATGGCGACTGGCAGGATTGGCGCACCGGCCAGTTCCTGGTGCGCGAACTGGAACGCCTGACCCGTGCCGGCATCCGCGTTGTCGCCATCAGCGGCAACCACGACGCCGAAAGCGTGCTGACCAAAAAACTCCGCTGGCCGGAAAACGCCCGCCTGCTCGCGACCGATCGCGCGGAAACGGTAATCTTCGACGATCTCGGCCTCGCCGTGCACGGGCGCGGCTTTCGCGACAAGGCAGTGGTGGAAAACCTCGTCCCATCCTATCCGCCGCCGATCGCCGGCCACCTCAATATCGGCCTGCTGCATACCTCCGCCACCGGCCATCCCGACCACGCACGCTACGCGCCCTGCTCGATCGAGCAACTGGCCAATCATGGGTATGCCTACTGGGCGCTCGGCCATATCCACACCCGCGACATTCTGTGCCGCGACCCCTGGATTATCTTCCCCGGCAATCTGCAAGGCCGCCACATCAGGGAGGAAGGCAGCAAGGGCGCCACCCTCATTACGGTAGAGGACGGCAGGATCGTCGGCGAACCGCAACATCATGCCTGCGACACCGTGCGCTGGCAGCGTATCGAAGTTGATGTTGGCGGCGCCGCGGACGAGGAGGAATCGCTCGCGCGCGCCCGGCACAAGCTCGCCGAGGCGCTTGAAGCGGCGGAAGGGCGCTTGCTGGCGGCGCGTTTGTGCCTCACCGGCGCCACCGCCGCCCATGAGACGCTGCTGCGAAATCCCGGCGATATGCGGGAAAAGCTGCGCGCCGAAGCGCTCGCGGCCGGGGGGGCGGGTATACTGTGGCTTGAACAGATCGATATCGATACGTCGCCCGTCACCGCCGCCGCCGCGCGCGATCCGCTTGCGGAACGTCTGCTGACCGCCATTCGCGACCCCAACATTGCCGCGCTGCTCGCGGAACTCGGCCCCTACGCCAGCCAGTTGCTGGAACGCGCCACTTTCCTGCGCGGGGCACTCGGCGACGACGACCCGGCGGTGCAAATCGCCGCTGGCGCGCTTCCCGACACCATGCTGGAACAGGCCCGCGCCATGCTGCTGGCGCGGCTCATCTGACGATGCGCCTCGCCACGCTGCGGCTCGTTCGTTACGGCCCCTTCGACGATGTCACCGTGGCGCTGTCCGCGGCGCCAGGCCAGGTGAATGTGCTGTGCGCGCCGAATGGCGCCGGCAAGTCGGTGCTCCGCCAGGCATTTCAGGATTTGCTGTTCGGCATCGGCGGCCAGACGCCGATGGGATTTCGTTTCGGCTATCCGGGCATGCGCGTGGCCGCCACGGCGCTGATGCCGGACGGGCAGATGCACGGCTTCGGCCGCCGCAAGGGCCAGGGCAATACCTGGACCGACGCCGAAGGCGCCGTCGGCCACGATCCGGTCGTTGCCGGCGCGTTCCTGAACACCGACGTCCGCGTGCTGGAACGGCTGTTCGCGCTCGATACGCAGCGATTGCGCGACGGCGGGGATGAACTGCTCACCGCTGGCGGTGCCGTCGCCGAAGCACTCCTGGCAGCCAGCGGACTGTCCAGTGCGCGCAAGGCGCGCGAGGAACTCGAACAGATCGCCGAGACGCTGGCGCCGCAACGCCGCGCCGCCGGACGCCCATTCTATCAGGCGCTCGACAAATTCGTTGCGGCCCGCAAAAGCGCGGCCGCTTCGCTGGTGAAGCCGGATGCCTGGGAACGCCGCGAACGCGAAGTTGTCGAAGCGCAAGCCGCTCTCGAAGAACATCGCGCGCAAGCGGCCGCCGCTGCGGCGCAATCAAGTCGCCTGCACCGCATACGCCGCGTTCGCGTGCCGCTCGCCGAGCACGATGCCGCCGCCGCCTGGCTCGCCACCCACCCCGAGGCGCCCGACCTGCCGCCCTCACTCGCGCAGCGCCTCGCCGACGCGCGAGCGGCCCTGGCCGCGGTGCGACAGCGCGAGGAACTGGAACAGGGCCGACATGCGCGTCTGCTCACCGACATGCAGGCGATCGCCGTGGACGAAACCCTGCTGGCCGAGACAGCTGCGATCGAAGCATTTGCTGAACAAGCCGGCGCGGTCGAGAAAGCGCGCACCGACATTCCAAAACTGCAATCCGAACGCGCGCAGATCGAAGCGCGGCTCGCCAAACTCATGAAAGACCTCGTGGCACCGGTGCCGCGCGAGCAAGTCGCCCGCCTCATTCCGCGGCCGTTGGAAGTGGCGCACGCGCGCCTTCTCATCGGCCAGCATGAGACCCGCGCGCAAGCCCTGCGATCCGCCGCGGAGACGCTCAGGCAGCTCGAACGCGACATCGCCGGAAAACAAGCCGCGCTCGCCGAACTTCCCGAGGCGGCCGAAACCGGAACGCTCGCGGCCCTGGTGAAGGAAATCCGCGACGCTGGAGATCCCGCAACACAATCGGAACAAATCGCCGCCGCCGCGGCGCGCGCGCAAGCCGCTCTCACCGCCGCCCTGGCGCAGGTGCCTTATTGGAGCGGTACCGCAACAGACCTGCTGGAACCGCCAACTCCCGCGGATGCCGCCTATGACCGCGCGCACCAGGCGCTCGCGAAAGCCGAGGTAGCGCTAGGCCGTCAGGACGACGCGCTCGCTGCCGCCCGCGCCCGCCAGGCGGAAACCTCCGAGGCCGAGAGCGCCGCCCGCGCCGGCGGCGACCTGCCGACGCTGGCGGCACTTCAGGCCGCGCGGCAATCGCGCGATCAACTTTATGGCCTGGTTGCCCGGCTCGCCTTCAATGGCGGCGTCCCCCAGGCCGAGCAGGACGAGGCCACCGGCGGCATGCCTCTATCGCTCGCCTATCAGCAGGCCGTTGCGCATGCCGATCGGGTGGCCGACCGTCGCGCCGAGGAAAGCACCCGCCTCGCCCAGGCAGAGGCTCTCACCCACCAGCGCAAAGCCGCGGACCTAGCCGTCGAACGCGCCAGCGCGGGCCGTGAGGCCGCCGGCCGCGATGCCGCGGCAGCGCTCGCCGCCTGGCAAGCCCTGTTGCCGGCGCCGTTGGCGCCCTCGGCCCGCTTGGACGAACTGCGCGCCTTCCGCGCCGCGCGGTCCCGCGTCATCGAACGCGCCGCCGAGGCAGCAGAGGCCGCCGCGCGCACCGATCGCCACGCCACCCGCCAGGCGGACTGGGCCGAACGCCTGGCCGCCGCGCTTGGCTGCGCCGCCGCCGCCCTGCCGGCCCTGCTTGCGGCTGCGGAACAAGCGCTCGCCGCCGCGAACCGCGCCGACAAGGAACGCACGTCGCTGAGCGCGGCCCTCGCCGAACTGACGCGCCGCCGCACGGCCGTCGCCGCCGAGCACGCAAAGGCGGCGGCGGCGCTCACGGCCTGGCACGACGACTGGAGCGCGGCGCTGACATCACTTGCGCGGCCGCCGAACGAACCGCCCGCCGTCACTGCCGAAGTGCTGCGGCTCCTGGAAGAACTGGACCGCGCCAACGACAACGCAACAAACCTGTCCGCCCGCATCGCCGACATGCAGCGCGACAATGATGATTTCTGTGGCGGCGTGGCGGCGCTTGCCGCGCGGCTGAATCTCGCCATCGCTTCCACCGACTGCGAAACGATGCTGGCCTTCGTGCGCGCCCAGCGCGAACGTCTTACCCACCACCGCGACCGCGAAAGCCGGCGCCAGGGCCTGCTTCGCGAAGCGGAACAAGCTGCCTCCGCCTGCGCCGAGTTGCAGGCAGCTTCACGCCATCGCGCCGAGGCGCTCCAGGCCGTGCTCACCGCATGCGGCGCCGCAAGCCCCGAAGAAGCCGAACAGGTGCTGGCACTCGCGGCCATCCGTGCCAGCCAAGCCGAAACGATCGCCCGCCGCGCCGCCACGCTCGTCACCGAAGGCGACGGAATGGATCTGGCTGCGCTCCGCGCCGAAGTCGCCACGATCGCCGCCGACGATCTGCCGGGCGCGCTGGCCGCCGCCGACTCCGCCGCCAGCGAGGCGAACGCCGCCGCCCAGGAAGCCGCCGCCACGGAAGCCCTGAAACGCGACGAACTGAACCGGCTCAGCCAGGATACCGCCTACGCCGCCGCCCGTGCCGCCGAGTCGGAAGCGGCCGCCACCGCCGGGCGCGTGCTACGCGAAGCCCTGACGGCGCGGCTCGCCGCCGCCCTGCTGCGCCAGGCCATGAACGCGGTCGAGTCGGAAGGCGCCTCCGAACTGCTCGGCCGCATCGGCGGCTGGTTCCGCCGCCTCACCGGCGCTGCCTACAAACATATTCTCAGCGAGGCCGAAAACGGCAAACAGGTGCTGGTCGCAGTCCCCGCCGAGCATCCCGATGAACCGAAACGCATGGCCGAACTCTCCGAAGGCACCCGCGACCAACTCTACCTCGCCATGCGCCTGGAAACCGTCGCCGCCCACCCGGACAGACTTCCCTTCATCGCCGACGATATCCTGCAAAGCTTCGACGATACCCGGGCCGCCGCCGCCCTCGATGCACTCGCGGAATTGAGCCGCACCACCCAGGTCATCGTGCTCACCCACCACGGCCATATTCGCGACCTGGCCAAAGCCCGAGGCGCCCACATCGCAACATTCGCCACCGGCACGGTCGCGGCCTGATCGTTGGGCTTTGCCTTCGGCGAGGGGGGGGGGGGGGGGGGGGGGGGGGGG
>DATJOH010000571.1:0-3238 GCA_035507235.1 Acetobacteraceae bacterium | reverse complement strand
CGAGTCGGGTGGCGGCGATTTGCGACCACCGGAGCGGAGCGGCCGTTTGGGCCGTGAGCACCGGAGCACAGGAAATCGCCGCCAGATGGCCGCCAGAGGTGACTTGACGGACGGGCTCGAAGAATCTGCGCCATGAAGCCCGTTCCCCTGACCGATGAAACACGCGACATCGCCGCGCGTCTGGTGTGGTTCGAACCGGCCGAACAGTCGCTCGCCGATCCGGTGCGCTTCCTGGCCTATGCTTTCGCGCGCGCAACACATGCGGACATGAAAATTCTGCGCCAATTCCTCGATGAGGATGACCTGCGTGAAGCCCTCGACCACGCACCGCCTGGCATTATCGATCCGCGCTCCTGGTCATACTGGAACGCGATGATGGGGCGCTACCCCGCCCCGCCGATGCCGGTACGGTTCCTACCCTGATCGCCCGCGCCCCTCACCAAACCCCTGGCACCAACCGAAACCGCACCCGCGCCGCATACGCATCGTACCCAACCAGATCCCGCCGCAGCAGCCGCTCCTCTCCCACCGCGCGGAATCCAGACCCAACAGCGCCCACCGGCACCGCCAGCAACCCCCACCACGACCCCAGCAGCAGCGGCGTGCCGGCAAACATCAGCAGCGCGCCGGCATACATCGGATGGCGTACGAAACGATACGGCCCATCCGTAATCACGTGATGCCCGCGATCCGCCTGCACTCGCACCTGCGGCGCCGCAAAACTGTTAAAGCGAAACGTTTGCCAGGAAGCGATCATGCTGAGCGCAATCAGCACCACCCCACAAACCTGTCCCCAAACCGGAACAATAGACCACCCGAACCGCCGCGCGTCGAGGCCGCACAGCGCCAGCCACGTGAAGAACACGATCATGGCAACAACGATGAACACCCGGTCCCACATCTGCTGGCCACGCTGCACCGGCCCCGAAAGCCGCGAGGCCAGCAACGCCGGATCGTGCCGCGCCAGCCAGGCGCACATCGCCACGCTCGCCACGCCGATTTCCGCCAGAAAAATCCACGCCGGCACCCAATCCCAGTGCCCGGCCGCCAAGAACAGCACCGCCCCCATCGCCGCGAGCGCCACCGCCGTCTGCACCACCGCCGCCATCATCGTCCGCACCCCCAAAACGCACCAAACGCCGCAGGCGTAATGCGCGCAAGCAGGGTAGGACCCGCACTATCCACCCAGGTCGTCATCTAGAATATAATCCTTGACACTGACGGACTTTCCGCCTAGCCAAGCCGCCATGGAACAGATCCCCCTCCGCCTCCTCCGCAACATCGCCGAGGAAGCCGCCCCCACCCGTTTCACCCCGCGCCAGCAAGCGCGGCATGAACGAATCATGAATCTTGGCGCGATGCTCATCGCCCGCTTCGGCGTCGGCGCCTTCGCGTTCGGCCGCCTCGCCCAGGCGCTGCGCTATTCAACCTCAACCCTGCGCTGGCATTTCGCCGATTTCGACGATCTCGTCATCGCCATCCTCCGGCGCCACCTCAACCTCCTCACCCTCACCCTCGCCGGCATACCGCAATCCGCCCCCGATGCCGCGCGAAGCCGCCGCGCCGCCTACCTCGCCGCCACCCGCGATCAGGAGGGAAATCTTACATCCGCCCACAAAATCCTGCTGCGCGACCGCGCCGCCCTGCCCGCCGATGAAGCCGGCGCCATCGCGGCCACCTGGTCCAAGCTCCGCGGCCGCTTCACCGAGGAAGAACTGTGCCTGCTAGACGATCTCACCCTGAGCCCGGCGGAAATCGAACAGCGCCTCGCCGAGCCGCCGGTCAAATCCCCCGATCCGGCACCGGTTGGCGAAATCATATCGACACCAACCCACAAACCCATGGCCCATATCACCCGAGGCCGCCCGGCGCTTCCGCCCCGCCCGTTTCACCCGGAAACCAGCCAATCACTCTGTGTTGCCGCCGAAGCATGAAATAAAGGAAAGCAGTTCTTTTTTGAAAAAAAGAACCAAAAAACTTTTATCCGTTTCGGCCACATCCGAACTCGCCGATTTGAACCGCCTGTTGGACGCCACTAACAAAAGTCTTTTGCTTCTTTTCTTCAGAAAAGAAGTCTGCTCTTGCCTGCTCTTCCGCTAGAATGCCAACCGCGCCGTAAACACCCAGGATTCGTCATAGGTCGGCGTAATCGGCTCCTTTTCCAGCTTCGGTGCCACCGCAACCTGGTAGCCGACGCCAAAGATCGCTTTCAGCCGCCCGCCGAGATGAAAGCGGCCCAGAATGATGCCGGGCGTAATGAAAACCTGGTTCTTGCCACCGCGTTCGCCGTCCGCCCAATCGGTCCAGTTCACTTCCACTTCCGGCCAGAACACGTCCAGTAGATGGTATTGGAACGCAACGTTGGTCGCGAACGACGTGCCGATGGTTTTTTCATACGCGGTGGGAATGGCGACGCTTTCCGTCGCCTGCACGTCGAAATCGCCCCACCCCTTGCCGGCCGCGATGGTGGGCGTCACGATCCAGGCGTTATTGGTGAAATGCGCATTGCCGATCGGCGCCTGCAGGCCGAGGAACGCGCTGACAATGTAATTGCCGTTGGCCTCGTTGGCGCTGAACAGGCGTTGTTTGACCAGAATGAACGGCCAGTCGCCGAAGCCCACCGCGCGCTTTGATCCCCAGCGGTCGATATAGGTAGGTGCATTCAGAATGACTTCGTTCGTCGTCGTGGGGATGAACTCCAGGCCCTTGCCGTTGCCGAAACTGTCCAGCGTGTTTCCGTTACCCAGGCGCTCGTAAAAGACGTCGACGCGCACCTCTTCCTCGAGCCGCGGCGTGACCGTTACCAGCGGCGTCATCCAGTGCGGCTGGCTGGCCTGCGCCTCGTCAACCCGTTGGAACCAGCTATCGAAATAGTCGGAGACATTCGCTTCGGGCGCCGATCCTGGCGTCGGCGCCGGGGTTAAAGGCGCTTGGCCGAACGCCAGCGCAGGCACGCCAACGCCGCAAAGCAACAGCAAAACACCACGCAGTGTGCGCATCTTCCATCCGACCCCGGTTTGTAATATCCAATCGGATATAACGCCCCTTTCCCCTGCGCAACGCCAACGGCCGGGAACTCCAGCGGCTAAACTTAATTTTACGGTTCAGGCTGCGCCCCCGTCGGGCTTGCCATGACGCCGCGCAAGGCGCGGGATGGAGACGCGATTGCGTGGCCCGCGGCCGGATAAAGCGGTTTTTAGTAGGACGCTCCCGCCGCAAGTGCCACCTGCCGGAGGCG